>NZ_JADEXI010000592.1:0-2842 GCF_015207185.1 Microcystis sp. LEGE 08355
ACTAATTACCATCCCGTAAGCACCCCCATTAATGGCGGCTTTTTTCACCTTTTCGTAACCCGGGATCAAAGATTGGCGATAGGGTTGATGCAGTTTATCCTCTAGGGCAATTCTCAGCCAATCGCCGTTACCCGTCTCTAATCCCCGCAATAATAAACCCAAGCGGGAAATATTGAAAATTGCCTCCTGACGGCTAATTTTTTCGGGTAAAACCGCCCTAGCTTTTTCCGTAGCCAGTTCAAAATCGGGAATCGCTAGGACGGGAATGAGATTTTTTTGCCAAAATACTTGACAAATAGCCCAATTTGTGCTATCTCCTGCCGATAGCTGACAGTTGCCCCGCAAAGCTGGCACCACATTATCTGGATGGCCCTCCAAAGCGATCGCTAATGCTTCGATTTCCCCCAGAGATAAAGGATTTCCCGCACATTGATTGGCAGCCACTAACCCACCGATAATAGCAGTCGCAGAACTACCTAAACCTCTAGCCAGAGGAACCCCTAAACCGATCTCGATGGCGATAGGGGGCGGATTCTGTCCTATTTTTTGATAAACTTGCAAAAAAGAACTGTAGATTAAATTATCAGCACCTTGGCTAACTTTAGCTGATTCAGTTCCCTTGACACTAATGCTGACAGGGTTAGCTGTCGTTGCTGGCAGCAGGGTAAAAGTAAACTGATTATATAGGGTTAAGGCCGCTCCGAGACAATCGAAGCCGGGCCCAATATTAGCAGTGGTAGCGGGAACTGTTACCGTAAAAGTTGTCATCGTTAAGCTTTTGCCTGAAGATAGCGGCGATTTACCTCCTCCCAGTTAACCACATTCCACCACTGTTTTAAATACTCAGCCCGTTGATTACGATATTTTAAGTAATAGGCGTGTTCCCAAACATCATTGCCCATAATTGGCTGTAATCCCATCATTAGGGGGCTATCTTGGTTGGCAGTGCTGGTAATTTCCAGTTGTCCTGACTTATTTAAAACCAACCATGTCCAACCACTACCAAAAAGTCTAGTACCTGCTTGGTTGAAAGCGTTTTTAAATTCCTCGAAACTGCCAAATTTAGCGATTATTGCCGCCCCTATTTCTCCTGTTGGTTCGCCACCGCCATCGGGGGACATAATCTGCCAAAACATCGTATGATTAAGATCGCCGCCGCCATTATTGCGGATAGTGGTGCGAAGATCGGCGGGTAAAGAGTCAAGCTTTTTAATTAATTCTACTACTGTTTTTTTCTGCAATTCTGGATATTTTGCCACTGCCAGGTTGAGATTATTAACGTAGGCAACATGGTGTTTATCGTGATGAAATTGCATCGTTTCCTTATCAATATAAGGTTCTAGCGCATCATAGCTATAGGGTAGGGCAATGAGACTATAGGGACCAGTAGCGGCAAAAGCGGCAGAGTTAAAACCAGCAAGAGTGGCTGTGCCAAGGGTAGCACCTAAAAGATCAAGAAATTGACGGCGATCGAGAGACATATTCTCAAAGCAGATGTTCCGATTATCAATTATCCTATCGATCGGTGCCTTGGCAGAGAAAAGTTTTTATTTTTACCTGTCCGCTATAAGATGTCAAATTTTTTGAGTAATTGCCAGGGAATTTAAAAAAATTTGTTTACCTAAAATTAAGAGTTAAATTTGGAAGGTTTCTAGAGTGCGTTTTTTCTCAAGTGGGGATGGAAAAAATCCCATCCCCACACTTGTCAATTTATCGTTGGCTCTTCTCGACTTTGTGTGATAATTTTTGCTTATGGAATCGTGAAATGCTTATCGGGCAAGACTTTTAGGGCTATTTTGCGGATATTCTATCAGTATAGACCTCGTTTCCACACAGAAACCAGAAGAGCCTATCGTTTTTGTTTGAATTGAGAACCGATGCCCAAAAGTCCTAAACCTAATAATCCTAAAATTGCCGAAGGTTCGGGAACCCGTTCGCCGGTCAGACTAAAGGCAAAATCCGTGTCAAGTTGACTGCGGCTCCCCAAAAAGTCTTGATAAGAAACACCATCGCCCTGACTGCTGGTGTACCATCCCCACTGGGGCGGAAAACCAAGACTAGGAACAATCGCCAGCCAATAGGTTGCACCCGCTTGGGCGAGGAAAGTATTGGTCAAGTTCGCACTATAGCTATAGACGGGAAAGCCATTGTTGTCTGTGCCGATAAAAGTTTCCCCCGCATTCCCCGTTATCGTTTCCGAGAAAAGCAAAGAACCCGGCTGACCAGCGTTATTACCGAAAATAGAGAGGGCAAAGGAGGAGATGGCTGCAGGACTACCATTAAAATAACCCCCCACCCAGTCAACACCATCAACTAAATTGTCACTGGAGAAACTAAAGTTGTCGTAAACAGTGGCAAAATTACCGAAAGAATTAGTATCATTTTGGGATGCTAACACGTTGCCACTGGGAAAGTCGGCAGCTTGGCTAAAGATAACACTTGCTTGGGCGGCTTGGAAAGGGGTTAGGATGGCTAGAGTTGCCCCCGCTACCAATAAGCAATGCTTACCCCCCCCCGCACTTTTGATAACTTTTGTTAATGTTTTGTCCATGCAAAACTCTTCACTTGGTAAGTTTCCTTCGATTATATAATTGTATTTTTCAAAAGACTGGTACTGCCTGCTACAAATAAGTAATGCTTACCCCCCCCGCACTTTTGATGATTTTTGTTAATGTTTTGCGACATGGAAACCTCTTCTTTGGTAGGGTTTCTTCAATTGTATAATTGTCTTTGCCTCTCTTGGATATTGGCTGAAAAATGTTCACAATGTCACATTATGGGCGCAAGCGTTGCGCCCCTACATTACACAATGACCTCAAATACTTTTTCAGCAAGCCTTTAT
>NZ_JADEXI010000593.1:0-2831 GCF_015207185.1 Microcystis sp. LEGE 08355
CGCAGAAACCGTAGATGATCGGCAAATAACCCCTAATCCCCAATGGGCTGCCCTTCGTTCTCGTTCTAACCAAAGCACCCCCCCACAGATTATCGGTTCGGCTCCTACCAATGTGGAAGAATATAATGACCGCCTACGAATTCCCGTCGGCGAAACCGTAGAACCTTCCCTTCCTCCCCTCGCTAATCCCGATGAGTATTTACCTAATCCCGCCCCCATTTTTACCGGCTTTATCTGGCCCACCAGAGGTGTGTTAACCTCCGGTTTCGGTTGGCGCTGGGGCAGACCTCATCGCGGCATCGATATCGCCGGTCCAGTGGGGACCCCGATTGTGGCGGCGGCCGCCGGTGAAGTAATCGCCTCCGGTTGGAATTCTGGCGGTTATGGCAATCTGGTGAAACTGCGTCACCCCGATGGTAGCGTCACTCTCTATGCCCATAACAGCCGTCTGTTGGTGCGTCGCGGCCAAACTGTTCAGCAAGGCGAGCCAATTGCCCAGATGGGTAGCACCGGTTTTAGCACCGGCCCCCACCTACATTTCGAGGTTCACCCCTCCGGCCAGGGAGCAGTCAATCCCATGGCTTTCCTGCCAGGCAGACGTTAAAGATGCCCCCAAAGGGAAGATTTTCTCTTCCCTTTTTTGCTCTTGTGCAATTGGGTGATTGTGTGTTACGATTGATAACTGTGTAAACAACGGCTTAGTAGCTCAGTTGGTCAGAGCAGGGGACTCATAAGCCCAAGGTCGGCAGTTCAAATCTGCCCTGAGCCATCGGACAAGATCCAAGAAAACCAGCAAGATTATGGTCAGGTGATATCTCTTTCCCTTTTACTTGGGGACGCTCCCTTCGGGTTCTACCTGATAACTTTTTACTGATAACAGCAGCAAGGGAATTCCAAAATTTATTAGCCCAATTGTACTATAAATTTTGCCGATACAGTCACTACCATAATATTCTGGTAGGAGTACCTAGTGGTCAGTGAGTTTATCGAACTGCGTGCGCCCAAAATGTCCTATAGATATTTCGACCAAATTGAGATGCAGCCACGGAAACGAAGCCAAGAGAATGAAAAAACCGGAATTTGAATTTGATCCTAATAAAAGCCAAGCTAACAAAAATAAACATGGTCTAGATTTTGTTGAAGCTCAAGTATTATGGTTAGATTCCCAAAAAGTCGAAATTCCAGCCCGAACAGAAAATGAACCACGATTTGTTGTTATTGGTATAATAGCAGGTAAGCATTGGTCAGCCGTAGTTACCTATCGTCAAACCAAAATCCGTATTATTTCAGTCCGACGCTCTAGACCTGAAGAGGTAGAAATTTATGAAAGCTGAAGATTTTGACCGCAAATTTGATGATGGAGAAAATATCATCGAATACTTGGATTTAACTAAAATTAAACGTTCTAATTCCGAGGAACAAACAATTGCGTTTGAGTTTCCCTCATGGATGGTAGAGGCTCTTGAGCAAGAAAGTCAGCGTCGTGATTTACCGTTACAAGCTATTGTCAAAGACTGGATTGGGGAAAAATTGGCGTTGTCAAATTGAAAGATGATCCGAATCAGCACCGGAACTCAAATTACTTTGACTTGCCCTGAGCCAACTTGCCCTGAGCCAAGGGACTTCCAAAAAATAAACTATTCATGCTCAAGAATAATAATCATTCTCGGAGTGTAGGAGGTAGGGGTCGATGGTTGCCTCCTCCTTCCAATTTTGTAGTAGAATTAATCCTGTACATTATTAATCAAGTTTTTCTTTGTAAGTGTATATGGAATTAACTGATTCCCTCAAGAAATTGCTCAGTGAAACTGCACTTCAATTAAAAGGTGCAGCTAAAAGAAGATTCATGGCCCAAACAGTCTTAGAATTAGGCTATGGGGGACAAACCCTTGCTGCACAGGAGTTAGGCTGGAATCGAACTACTATTCGTCAAGGAATTAAAGAACTAAAAAGAGGTATTATTTGTGTTGATAATCATTCAGCTAAGGGGCGGAAAAAAGCAGAAGAACATTTACCTTTTCTATTGGAAAACATCAAAAGTTTAGTGGATTCTCAAAGCCAAACTGACCCAAGTTTTAAAAGCCAAAGGCTTTATGTGAGACTGAGTGCGGCCGAAGTCCGAAAGCAATTAATCTCTAAATATGGGTACAGTGATGAGGATTTACCGAGCGAGGAAACTATTCGGGTTAAATTAAATAACTTAGGTTATCGTCTGAAAAGAGTCGCTAAAGTTTTACCTCAAAAAAAATTCCAGAAACCGAGGCAATCTTTGAGGAATTAGCTAACATTAATCGGGAAGCGGATGAAGACCCTACGATGTTACGTCTTAGTTTGGATGCCAAAGCCCGTGTTAATATTGGACTATTTGATCGAGGAGGTAAGAATAGAATAACTGTCGAAACAAACGATCATGATTTTAATCCGAAAACAACCCTAACCCCTTACGGAATATTTATTCCAGAATTTGATGAGTTGTTTTTGTATTTCACTGCCTCCACAGTCACCAGTGACTTTATTGTTGATATATTAGAAGATTTCTGGGAGTCGGAAAAATCTCGTTTTGAGAAAATTAAAACTTTGATAATTAATCAAGATAATGGACCAGAAAATAATTCGAGACGAACTCAGTTCATGAAACGTATAGTTGAGTTTTCCCAAAAATATCAAGTTAATATACGTTTAGCTTACTATCCCCCTTACCATAGTAAATATAATCCTATTGAACGAACCTGGGCTGTGTTAGAAAACCATTGGAATGGGAGTATTTTAGATGAAATCGAAACGGCTTTGAAATTCGCCCAAACTATGACTTGGAAAGGAAAACACCCGAT
>NZ_JADEXI010000594.1:0-2830 GCF_015207185.1 Microcystis sp. LEGE 08355
CACCCTAGCCCCACCAACAAACTTTTTCAGTAAACCCTATCTATCAAGGGATTTACTATACCTTACCCGAAATAATAGTGAAATTTTGTGACAAAGTGCAGCCAGATATAAGAATCTTTGCTAGATTCCTAGAAGGATTCTGTGATAAGTTTCCTTAAAAGGAGATTGTTTGCAGTAAGCTAATCTGGCTAACACGCTTTTGAGCGTGATATGGGGAAAAGTTCGGGCGATTGCGCTTAAATAGAGTGATATGCTAGAAGTTGACCCATATTCTTACTCTGGAGAGTGTTATGCGGAAAGTTTCCGAGAAGCTGCATTGCAAAGTTCTGGTGCTTATGTAGTTAGCCTTGTTAGTATTTGACACAAAGTTGCGATATTGGTTTATGCAAAGAAAGTACATATACCCAGTTCTTGGTCTTTTTGTTGGTGCTATCGTCAATGTCATTTTCAATTTGATTGCAGCGGCTATTCAGCAACGAACTATTGGTGAAAAATTTAACGATCAAACGATTTTATGGATGATCGCATTCGCGGTTTTTGGTATGTTAATTGGGTATTGGCTAAGTCTCAAGACAGGAAATACAAACGCTTCAGAGCAGAAAGGTGGCATCAAAGCTAAAAGTATAAGAAGCCGACAAGGGCGATTTATGGCAGATGAGAGAACTGGACAAGGTATTGATGCAGAAGATATTAGAGCCAGAGGTGACATCTCACTTACAAGCTCAAATAGCCATTTCAATCAGCCCCCCACAAATAAAAGCGGTTCATCAGAAGCAGGAGTGATAGACGCAAGAGCATTGAGCGCTGGTGGTAACATAGCAATCTTCAATGGCTCAGTACCATTAGGAGAGCAACTTGAGTATTTCCGAAATCAGCTAAATATTTCATCTCCACAGTTAAATGATTATGCTACAGCCGAGTTTCGATCATATTGGGATATGTGGAGAATACTTCAGCTATTACGTTTGGCTGGAAATGATTTGTGGAAACAAGCAACTCATGAGAATGTTTTGACTTTTTCTAGCCAACTAAGAGCAACGCTCGAAAAAGTTGAAGAAAGCGCAATCTTTTTTGATGAAATAGACTATGAAAAACTTAAAAATATTTTAAAAATATTTGGTGAATTTAGACTCGGAAAAATTCGACTTTTAGAGATACGTTCAGAAGGAGATCTGCGGTTTGTAGTCCCAGATATAGCAGAAGAACAAATTGACCGTAATCGGCGATATAAACATGAATATGAGGAGCTTTTGAATGAAATTCGTATATCATTTAGAGAAAGAATCTGTCGTTAGCAAGTGCGATCGCTAACGCAAGTACGATCGCCGATCTTGTAGGGTGCGTTCCCTAATGTGACTCCTACTGCTCCAGCGATCGATTTTTGGGGAACGCACCATGCACATTGATTGCAGCTGTGGGTTTAAGTGCGATGTCGAAGGCACTGCGTAGCAGATCGCTGATCTTGTAGGTAGGAAACCCAATTCCCTCAAAACCAAGATTAAATGCACTAGGATAGACGTGGGATAGATTTTCTCTTATTGCCGTGAACGAAACCGTCTATATTGAAACCAGTATTTTGGGTCATCTAACCGCAAGACCAACAGAAAACCTGATTCTTGCGGCCAACATTAAGATTACACAAGACTGGTGGGATGAGTATAGTAGTTCATTGGTTCTGTATGTTTCGGAAATTGTTGAAGATGAAGCATCGAGAGGAGATTCAACAATTGCTACTCAAAGACAGAACTTGTTACAGTCCTTGATTTTTCTCGATCTAACCGAAGAAGCGATCGCTCTAGCACAAGAATTCCGACAACAAAGCAACCTACCCCCCAAAGCGTCTAATGATGCCTTACACATGGCACTAGCAACCGTTTATGGCTTAGACTATCTACTAACATGGAATTGTAAGCACATGGCAAACGCTCAAATTCAAAGAAAGCTATCTCAAATTAGTCTTGAGCTTGGATACAGGCTGCCATTTGTTTGTACCCCTTACGAGTTCATAGGATTTAAGCTTCGAGGAGAATAACTATGTATAAAGATGAAATTGTCGAAGAAATTCATAAATATAGGGAAGAATACGCAAAATCTTTTAATTATGATCTCAAGGCAATATTTGACGATCTTAGAGAAAAGCAAATTGCCAGTGGACGTAAAGTTATTAAGCTCCCGATCAAGCGACAGTATAACAAATCACTGCACCCGACCGAGAGTGCGATCGTCTTCAGGCACTGAAAGTTATTAGCGGCGGGTGAGTTCAACCGTTGGCTGGACAGTGCGATGCCGAAGGCACTGCGTAGCAGTACGCTGATCTTGTAGCTTGAGTTGACCAAAAGAAATCCAACAACTTCTGGTTTAATCCCCTCTGCCACCTCAACGATAGACACCTCCATTGCTCAGGGTAAAATGAAGGGGCATAGTTGAAAAGAGGTCAAATCTATGACAGTTCGACAACCCCGCTACAGCAAAGAAGAGTTTGCCCGACGTGGCGATGAGATTTATGAATCTCAGGTGCGCCCCCAAATTGAGGAAGGTAATCATGGCAGAATTGTGGCGATCGACATCGAAACTGGAGCGTTTGAGCTTGCCGACGATACGATGACTGCGACTCGGCGACTTTATGAACGATTGCCTGATCCTCAGCCTTGGGTTGTTCGGATCGGCTATCGCGCCGTTCATCGTTTCGGTGCACGGAGTTTAAAAGACGCTCTATGATGATGCAGGGTTACGTCAATCAGAATTACGAAGCAATGCTTTCCTTGGTTGTGAGGAACGGCGACAAACTTAAATCCATTACTGCTGTGATCGATACAGGGTTTACAGGGTT
>NZ_JADEXI010000595.1:0-2830 GCF_015207185.1 Microcystis sp. LEGE 08355
AGTCTTACCCAACAAGGTTTTTAGATTTATTCAGCATACCCTAATTAAGACAGGTAAATGAGTCAATTTCACCCACAACGATGATCTTTTTTTTGTGTAGTTTTATTGCAAAAAAAAGTTTTTTTGACAAAAAGCACAAAGTATGCTGCGGTCTAGCGGATTTCTAGCTGCGAGTAATTATCTAAGAGCAAAGGTCGCAAAAAACCGCCATAATTCTCGTCATCTGTACCGATAAAGACTTCTATTTTACCTCTAGGGGATTCTCTGGTAGTCACCGCTTCCACTTTGGAGCCGTCGATTTCTGCAATTTTTTGGGGATTAGGGGCAAGAATTAGGTTATTATCGGCTGTAACTTGACCTATACGGTAAACTGCACTTCTAAACACCCCCGCACTATCTGGATCGTAAGCGGAAGCTATGTAGATATTACCTTGCTTATCTACGGCTAAATCGGAGATGAGGCGAATATTTTTACCACTACCAAAAGGACTCCGAAAAGTTACCGACTGAAATTCCCCTAATTTTAAGGGATTGAACGAGATATCCGTCCAGCGAATCTTTGTACTCTCTTGACTATCGGCCCGTTCTGCGTAGATAAATAGATAACGATCGCCTTGCCGACTAACAGCGATCGCCTCTACATTTTCCACCGCAATCGGCCAATTTATTTGCTCAACTAGCTTGACTTTTTGCTGGCTATATGCTAATAAAAATAGTCTTTGAAAAGGTTTTTTCTCGCCACTTTCAGCCAACAAAAATAAGTTAGTTTCTGGGATATGAGTAATACTTTCGAGATCGTTACTCAATCCCTCTGGATTTGGCCAATCTACCCTTAAAACCTGCCATAATAGGGGTTTTTCCTGCGTAGGCAGCCGTAAAAGACTCAGCCTTGGTTGAGATGGATCACTATTTTTGCCCTTATTTTTGGCATCGTGAACCCCTAGAAAAATATCTGCTTCCACCCAAGCTAAACCACTGAGATCTGGGAGATAAGTCTCCAGTCGTCTCGATTGTTGAGCAAAAGAGACTTGAGCGGCCGAAAAAAAGAAAACTATAGCTAAAATCACCGAAAAAACAGTTTTTAATCGGCTATTATTGCTAAAAAATGCTCTCTTCTCTAACATCTATTCCCTAACTCCTAATCAGCTAAGACGTATTTAAACCGCTTATTCTTAGATTAGCCCACCCCCCCGACGTCGGGGGGGCAAGGGGGGGTGTTGCCCCTTGCCTCGTCTCAACAAGCAATTTAAATTACGAACAGCTTATCACTGATTAACTCCTCCACCACGCGATTTAAACCGACGGAATGGGAAGCCTTGCATAAAATGCGATCGCCTGAATCGATCACTTCCTTTAAACGATTAATTAAATCTGCGTGAGTTTGAAAACATTCGCAATTGACTCCAGTAGCGGCCTCAGCAATAAACTTAGCTTCTGGGTCATCCACCAAGACAAACAAGCGATCTATGCCTAGTTTTTGCACCCTCTCACCGACTTGGCGATGTAATTGCTCCGAAAAAGACCCTAACTCCTTCATCGTGCCTAAAACAGCAATATGACGCTGACCGGGGGTAGCTTTCAGCAAATCCAAGGCCGCTAACATTGATTCTAGACCGGCGTTATAGGTTTCATCGAGGAGTAGGATATCGGTTGCTAATTGGTAACGTTTGGCCCGACCACTGGGTAAATTAACCTTAATTCCCTGTTGCAAAGAAGTCCAATCGATGCCTAAAATTTTCGCTACAGCCAAGGCCGCCATAAAATTTAAAGCATGATGACGACCGGATAAAGGTAAGTTAAAATCTAGTCCATTGACTCGTAAAGTAGTTAAATCCAGTAATTCTCCGACTATATCGCCGCCAGAGAAGCCATAGGTAATTGTTTCCCCCTGCCATACCCGTTTAGCTGTTTCCGTAAGTAAAGGGTGATCGTGGTTAAGAACCGCTATACTACTAGAAGGAGACTCGGCCAATAACTCGCATTTGGCCTCTGTGATCGCTGCTTCCGACCCTAAACGACCGATGTGAGCGGTTCCCACATTAGTAATCACTGCGATGGTCGGTTGGGCGATTTGAGCGAGCAGGGCAATTTCTCCCCGTCCCCGCATTCCCATCTCGATTACGGCACTATCGTGAGTTTCATCCAGTTCGAGGAGAGTTTTCGGCACTCCGATCTCATTGTTATAATTAGCTAGGGTTTTATGTACCTTTCCCCGGGTTGCTAATACCGAAGCGATTAATTCTTTAGTCGTGGTTTTCCCCACCGATCCTGTAATAGCAATCACGGGTATAGTAAATTGATTCCGCCACCAATGGGCTAATTGCTGATAGGTTTCTAGGGTATTCTGCACCAGGAATACAGGAATATTACTAGAGGAATTTACCGACACTGGCTGATCGACAATCAAGGTCGCCGCTCCCTTTTCGATAGCCATATCGATAAAATCATGACCATTAAAATTATCACCTTTTAAGGCTAAAAAAGCTTGTCCAGACTTAATACTACGACTATCGGTATTAATTCCAGATACTAAACTATCGGGACTAAAACTTATGTCACCATTATCTTGTAAGGACAATAATTGAGCTAGTTGATTGAGGGATAAATGACAGGCCATAGACAATAAAAATACTTAGGAGTAAATTCCGAATTATCTAGAAGATGGATTTAGGTTTAAATGTGACTTAGATCACATACAATCGGGGTTTCTTTTCGCTAACTTAATTAGGGCTGGCTGAATAAATCTAAAAACCTTGTTGGGTCATATCTTTAAGCTTGTTTGAAATCAAAAACTGCCAGCCCTTGGAGTGATCAGGGGGGAAATTTAGGC
>NZ_JADEXI010000596.1:0-2827 GCF_015207185.1 Microcystis sp. LEGE 08355
ACTTCTGCCATGTCCACCAGCGCACTCGCTAAGGAACGGCGTACTGCTGCTAGATCATTTCCCCAGGAAATCACGCCAGGGAAATCTAAGACTTCTCCATGGACTCCCTGTTCCAGAAATTTATACATTGCTTTGTAGGTAAGCATCCAATTTATGATCCTTTCTTTCAGCGAATTTTTTGATTAATCGTAAAATGTAGGGTGCGTTAGGCGGCTACCAATTCGGTCAAAAAACCAAAATTAACAAGCCGCCGTAACGCACCGATCGTATCATTAATTGTACCTAATCTAAAACAGGCTTCTAGCCTGTTCCACGGGAAGATGGCCTCGGGGGGATATTGGTTGATAGATAGATAAAGATTAACGCTGGTCTCACCCCCTCGCAATCACAGAGTGTAGGGTGCGTTATGCTATTCCTAAAAAAACCTAAGAAACTAATTAAAATTAAACCTTCATTTTTAGGGCTGTAGCTATGAGATTTAACAACAAAAATTTCCTTCATAGTCAGCATTTTCTAAAGCTTCAATAATGGATTCATCAGTATGAATTAATTCTGCTAAAGCCTTTGTTGAAAGATGATATGTTTCCTTGATCTTAAATATTTTTCTGGCTACTTCGTCATCAATGCGAGCTTTTTCTAATTCTAATTGACGCTCTGGATTATTAGCATAATAACGTTGGTAAAGAATTTTTAAGCCATCGGCTGTTGTTTGGGGTGTATTCATATTAACTCCTGAAAATAAGTGTGTAATGCGGAGTAAGGGTTTGTAGTTTTTCTAAAATAATTTGCAGGTGGGGAGTTATGGATATCATGGCAATCTCAAGTTCATATTTAAGGCAGAATAATAAAGTAGCTCATGTTATCGGATTGAATTAAATTGAAATGTCTGTGGTCTAATGTCAGAATTTGGTTAATAGAATAGCGTTCTGCCATGACCAGTAAACTAGCATCAACTAAGCCTAACGGTAAATCTTGATAACGAGTCATAATTTTAAGAGCTTTTTCTAAATCTTCTAAATCGAAGGGAAGCAAACTATATTTTCCCTGTGTAATATCCATCAAAAAAGCTCTAGCTACTCTTTCACCGAGATATTTAGTCGCTAAATAATCAACTTCTGGTAATACCGTCACAGGCACAAAAACTTGCTGATTTCTGATCGCTTCTACGACAATAAAATGATAGTGATCGTCTCGGTCTAATAGGGCAATAATTCCACTGGTATCTGCTATTATCTTTCGTCCTGCCACAATAATTCCTCGCAACGAGTTGATAGGTCAGACATTCCACTAGCTCCCATCCCAATAGATGGGGGTAAAGATGGGGAATCATTGTCTTTTATTGGCTCATTTTCTATATTTTCCCCTATTTCTTTAAGGATTAATTGAGCAATATTTTCCTGTCGATCTGCTGACAGAGTAGCTAATTTTTTGAGAGCAAGTTCTAATAATTTATTCATGATTTTTTATTCAATGAAAAAGTTCTAATTATAGCGCACCACTTTTATCATTCATTCTACCTGAATATAACGACGAGAAAGATTGCTTCGGGGGGATATTGGTTGAGAGATGAAGGTTAACGTGAATATCCCCCCTCGCAATGACATCTTTGTCGGAAAAAAGCTTCCTTTGACTTGGCGAAGCCATCAGTGCCAGGTATCGAGTTCCGCAAAATGCGATGTTTACCTGATCAAAAGCACTAAAATTAGACTTGATAAAAGACCTGAGATCGTTATATCCTACAGGTTACAAGTCTTTGCGCGAGAGAAGAGAAGAGAAGTCATTCCACCCAGGCTTCCCATCTCCCATTTCAAAGGCCAGGGAAAGTCCCCAAAGTCCAGCTTATAGGCTGTGTTATTTATCTTATGTAACGTAGGTAGGTGAGCTTTGGGGGCAAAGAACTTATTAAAAGTTAAGTTGCTCTCCCACAACCAATGACCTCTTTTTCTCCAGCCGACGCAATCGCCGAACTTTTCCCACACTTCTTCATTATACTCTCTCGTGCCACCAAGACTTTCATATATTTCTTTCTGGACGCTGAAGCCAAACTTACCGTTGCTGTAGTGTAGCCAGAGTTGGTTAATAGTTCGTAAATCTTCACAGGGAAAATTGTCAATATCTTCTTTTCCCAACCATCCTTCGCTATTTTGGGCGACCTGACACATAACTTTACCTGTTTCTTCGTTTGCTTCTTTCCACTTTCTTGCTGCTAGGAGTTGCTGTAATCGAGAATAGTTAACCCCCCTAGCACTTTTAAGCACAATATTAGCAGCAACTTTAGGCGGTGGTGGTGTTTGAATAACGGGGGTTGCTGGTGTTGGAGAATAACGGGGAGTTGCTGGTGATTGTATTGAAGTTGCTGGTGATTGTCCCGTCAAATCTTGTAAAATCTCCCGCGCTGACTGATAACGCTTTCTTGTCCCAAACTCGATCATTTTATCAAGAATGCGCCCTAAATCATCCCGAACATTATTATTGACTAAAAACTGTCGCCAAATCCATTCATGGTCACTGGTATCAAATAAATCAAAGGGTGAAACCTCAGTTAACAAATAAATACAAGTGACTCCTAAACTATACAAATCACTAAGATTGATCGGCTTACCGTTGGCTTGTTCTGGTGCGATATATTCCGCTGAACCGATTACTGTACCAGTAACAGAACGGTTAAGATGTGTAACAACTTTAGACGCACCAAAATCTACTAAAACCGCTTTCTTGTCTGAGTTACGTCTAATAATATTTTCTGGTTTAATGTCTCGGTGAACCACTCCCTGACTATGAATAAAATCTAAAACCGGCAAAATATCCGTTAATAAAGCTTTAATCT
>NZ_JADEXI010000597.1:0-2822 GCF_015207185.1 Microcystis sp. LEGE 08355
GGGCAGATTTGATATAAAGGGCTTTCAGACTATCGGTTAGTTGAATCAGGGATGCTGGTTTCATGCGAGTTCCTCACTCTGAGGATTTTCCCATTATTATAGGATCAATCATTCTCTGTAATTCTCTTAAGAAATGTAATTCTGGCAATTCTTGCTGACGAGCGACGACCGACGACCGGTTACTGACTCCTGACTCCCACGGTTAACTTTACTTTTGTCCGACCACTTATAACTTTGTCTTGATAATTTACAAAACGATTGGAACCTGAAGAAGAAAAATTATTACGGGGTTTAACTGACAGTGTTTCTCAAAAAACTGATGTTTACTTTTCCTCTTGTCTTCTTGTTGCTAATTGGTCTAAAATTTCGGCGTGAACTTGGCGACTAATTGGATAAAAATAGGCAAGAATTAAGCTAATGAGCAGAAAAAATGCTGGTAAAGGAGCAATTGCTAGGCGAATTGCTATTAAAGCACTATCTGGCTGCAGGGGAATTGCTTCTCCTGGGATTATCGGTTTAAACCCTGATGTTTCTAAGGCAATACCGACAAGAAATAACCCCAAAGCTAAACCAATTTTTTGCAGAAGTACCATGAAAGCATAAAAAATACCTTCTCGACGTTTTCCTGTTTCTAATTCATCTAATTCAATCACATCGGGAACCATTGACCAAGGAATTAAATAGGCCACAGATACGCCAAATCCTGCCAAAACTGCCAAAGCATACATTAAAGTTATTTCTCCTGGTTGGAGCAAAAATAAACCAATTTGGGCAATAATCCAGAATGTCATCCCTAAAAAATAGACTATCTTTTTGTCTAATTTCTGACTAACTGCTTGCCAGAAAAATAACATCACTAAAGCTGTTCCCTGTACTGCCAAAGCGACTAAACCCGATTCTGCTTCCGATAGTCTCATGTAGCTGACGACGTAGTAAACCAAAATCGAGGCGGTTAATTGTACTCCTAACCAGGCACAAAGATAGATGCCAATAACGTATAAAAAGGGACGATTACCAAAAACTATTTTTAATTGTTCTTTCAGGGGAATAGTTTCAGTATTATTAGCAGCTTCCCTCTGTTTAATTGCTGCGCTATCCCTGAGATGATTTTCAGTTTTGCCATAGTAAAGGGTTAACCCCGAAACTATCCCTTCTATTCCTAATAAAATTGTGGAAATAGCGATAAAGTCCCTGGGATTTACCCCAATTTTTCCTAGTCCATAGACCAAGGAAAGCGCACCGATAACTATAAAAGCAATTGCCAAAACTTTTTTCTGGGGAGAATTGAGAATCGCTTTTGCTCCTCGTTCTTGTAAAGCTAAAGCGCACAAAATAACTGCTATAATCGACATTAAAGCACAAACTACACCTAACAATAAAAAAGCTTGATGGAGATCATTGGCATAGGACGATGAGACGAGAATATAGAGAATTAATGAGAGAATGCTGCCCCCGATAGAAAAGGCAAAACGAAAACTATTTAAGCGGGTTCTCTCGTTATAATCATGGGTTAATTCAGGGGTGAGTGCCTGGTAGGGAAGATTGACTACCGTATAGGTTAAATTAAAGATAATGCCGATAAAAATATAATATAAAAATAACCATAATTGGTTATTAGTCGGGATTAACCACAGTAAAAAATAGCTAATTCCGAAGGGAATCGACCCCAATAACATCCATGGTAAGCGACGACCCCAGATAGTACGAGTTCGATCGCTCCACATGCCAATGATCGGATCGTTAATAGCGTCGAAAATTCTCACCACCATCAGCACACTACCAGCTAATCCTGCCGATAATCCTGCCACATCAGTGAGGAAAAATAGCAGGTAAAATACCGAGATATTGGCAGTGATAGCCGGTCCCAAATCCCCCGCACCATAGGCGATTTTTGTGGTTAAATTGAGTCTTTCAGAAGTCAAATGAGCCATAAAAGCAATTATAGAGACTAAAATAAGCTTAACCGTTCTGGGAGCATTTGTAACCTTTGTCAGAGCAGTTGAGGAACTTTAATTTTTTTTGTCTCTAGTAATTCCTGAAAATATCTAGGGTCTGCTGAAAAAGTTTGTTGGTGGGGGCAGGGTGTGGGGTATGGGGTGTAGGGTTTTACCGATTTTGAGGTAGTCAGTTACCTAATTTTTAGGGAAAAAGTACCTGAATTTTACCCCCGATCCCTCCAATGGTCGGCACTTTTTGAGGGAAAAAAAGTCTAAAAGCCTTATCCAACAAGGTTTTTAGATTTATTCAGCAGGCCCTATCTAGCGTTAAAAGGGGAAGATTCCTCGATGACACTGGGGACAAAGAAATGGCTTTATCTTTGGCATCCTGGAAAATTCTGACTATTTCCCCGTCCTTCACTTTTTATCTATCGCCCTGGCAGCATCATCAGCTAAACTGACTAATATCAGTTATTTTAGCTATCAGCATCGGAATTCCCCTTATTCTGGCAGTTAAACTCAAGAAGAGCCACCAGATTGTTCTTTTTCGGACTGTTAGCGGTTAGGAGCTATTACTGGGGAGACGATCGAAATAGATCAAGAAAGTGTGATAGTACAGATAAGAGATCGGGGAAAATTTTTTCGCCAAACCTAAAACTTTTTGACGCTGACGTTCTTTGACATCCTCGCCGCCGTAAACGGACGGTGATTCCCAAACCTCACGATTTAGGTTTCTGCTTCTTTCCCTTGCGGGGTTCCGCACCTGCCTTAACAGATTTACTCTGTTCTGGTCTTATGGTCGCGACCCGGACTGACACCGCAAGCCCTGCGGCCAAAATATTTTTACTAGCGTTAATATCTCGGTCATGGTGAGTCCCACAGTCT
>NZ_JADEXI010000598.1:0-2797 GCF_015207185.1 Microcystis sp. LEGE 08355
GAAGTGGGGTGATGGGGAAGTGGGGAAATTGAACTAAAACCCTAAAACCCTAAAACCCTAAAACCCTAAAACCTGAATCCTGACTCCTGACTCCTGACTCCTGACTCCTGACTCCTCAAAACCTAAGACTCTGTACTTCACAACTATGGAAATTGCTATAGATTTTTTAACCAGAAAATGCCGACCAACGAGCGCTCGTTTGCTTGACAAAATCCTGTAAAAATGCTAGGCGCTGATTTTGTTCCCAGACCTGTTTAACTTTATTCTGCAAACTCGTCCAATTCCAATCATTATTCAGCTGCTCGTTAATTTCCTGTTCTTGGAAATATTCAACTAAACTTAAACCTGCTAAACGAGTTAAATAGGCTGCTCCAATTCCCTGCACTGTACCACCAGCAATATAAGTAATCGCATTTCCCTTGAGAATCGTTCCTAATGCTTGGGTTGTCACTTCTACCATGCCCAATTGTACCATCATTTTCCCCAGGGTAGTCATGGCTGTTTTTGCCTGTTCAAGGGACATTTTTTGTTGATAAATTGCCCCTAAATCCACTAACATTTGAGCGTTAGTGGCTGCCGCTAAAACTAAATCTAGGGCCGCAAGAGGATTAGCAAAAGTGGCAGTAGCAGCTATCCATTGGTATTGTTCGATAACAGGTAAAGCCTTTTTGCGTCGGGATTGATTGAGTAATTGTTTGGTTTCCTTGGCTAATTCGAGCGCTTGTCTCCAGATAGTTCCGAGAACTAATTGCTGCTTTTCTTGTTCGATAATTTGTCGGAGATGATTATCTAAAGGAGTGATAACCACGGTTTGGGGTTCCGTCCATTCCTTGATTTCTCCATTGCTTTGATGTTGACGAACTTTTAGGGGTTCAGGGGCAGCGGCTATGGCTAAAATATGATGAGCGGGAATAGTTTCTTTCAGTCTTTGTTTCAGGGAAAGGAGAATTTCTTCTCTGGTTTCGTCCGGTAAACGATCCTGTTTATTCAGTAACAGGATAACACGCTGGTGCATTCGATCGAATTGCTGGAGAATTTGCCATTCGGAATCGCTCAAATCCCCATTGATGAGATACAAAACTAAGTCGGCTGCCAGAGCTTTTTTCTGGTTAGTGGTGGAGTCGAGAGTTAGAAGCGGTTCCGTTTCCATAAAAGCGACAGATTCCCCAAAGTTGCCGCTTTCTAGTAGTTTTTTTAAGGCAGTTTTACCAGTTTTTCTCGCACCAGTAATGGCAATTTTCAGGTCTTGGCGACTAAATTCTTGATTTAATTGGGTTAAACTGGTTTTGAGTGGGGTTAAGTCTTGATTAGGGTCTTCTTTGGCCAGATAATTAATTATCTGCTCAGCCTTGCTAATCGCTTGTTTAACCTTTTCTAGACTCAGGGGAGTGGGAAGGGAAAAATCGATTTTCGAGTTGGGTTTTTGCCAAAACCAGATACCGGCACCAAGAGCAATCGCACCGAAAATACCCCATGAACCGATTTCGCTCAGTCTGCTATTGAGAGTTTCCCCCAGGGTTAAAGCGACGGTAATGCCTATCCCCGTCACTAAAATCGGTTGACCCAATCTTATCGTCATTTTTTCTCATCCTCGCCAACTGCTATGATTATTCTAGCTTTTTTGTGCTGGATTTCATCCCAAACTGAACTTTTTAGCCGACAATTCCCTGCGTTCGCCCCGGCCGCTCTTGCCTAAAAAGCCCCAGATATGTCATAATGATCGATTGCGTGTAAATTTACCCGATCCCCTGTTGTTATGGCTAGTAAAAAAGGCGTTCGCCTGATCATCACTGTAGAATGCACGGAATGCCGCAGTAATCCCGATAAGCGTACCCCCGGCGTTTCTCGCTACACCACCAGCAAAAACCGTCGCAATACCACCGGCAGACTGGAAATCAAGAAATACTGTCCCCACTGCAATAAGCACACCGTCCACAAGGAAATTAAGTAAGCACACTTTAGTTAAAAAGTCAAGCAATCTTTACAAATCTATGAGCTACTATCGTAAACGTCTTTCTCCCATCTCCCCCAGTCAACCGATTGACTACAAAGACACCGAACTCCTCCGCAAATTCATCACCGAACGCGGCAAAATTCTGCCTAGACGTATCACCGGTTTAACTTCTAAACAACAGCGAGATTTAACGGAAGCGGTGAAACGGGCCCGTTTAATGGCTTTATTGCCTTTTGTCAACCAAGAAGCCTAAATTCAGTGATCAGTAATCAGTAATCAGTGAACAGTGATCACTGAAAATAACATATATAATTGGCTAATTAAAGCAGTTATCTTCATGGTGAGGTAGGAAGTTCTCCTTTTGGAGAGCCAGTCGTCGATACCAAATTAGGTTATGCTTCCTCTTGATGAGAAACGCTGTATTTGATAAGTAATAGGACAAAATTAAGTAGGGAGGCACAATTATTTGTAGGATGGGTTAGCGGTAGCGTAACTTATGGGGGAGTTGGGTTTCATGCTTCAACCCAACCTACCTTCATCTTATATTTAATTCCACCCACCCACTTAACTTCTTGGTGAGGATAGGCACTCATGCACTCATCGAAAATTTTGGGTCTGAAACCCCGTCGTTCTACGACGGCTTTACTGTTAAATATTAGCCCATTTACGAAATATATGCTAGAGTGCGAGACATGGAAAAAGCCTACTCGTTTCGATTTTACCCCACACCCGAACAAGAGTCGCTATTGCGGCGCACTTTGGGCTGTGTAAGATTGGTTTACAATAAAGCTCTCCATCTCAGAACACAAGCTTGGTACGAAAAGCAAGAAAGAGTAGGCTANG
>NZ_JADEXI010000599.1:0-2787 GCF_015207185.1 Microcystis sp. LEGE 08355
GCTTGAATACAGTGGAATGTACGATTAGGGAGGGAAGTTATCGTTTTTCTAAGATAACTCGACCGACCCAACTGCAACAAAAAGCGTTAGATTTATTGGGAGTTTCCCTGATTTGTACCCAGTAACGAGGGGGGGGTAAATTCTCTTCATCCCTTCTACAGCACAGGTTATGGCTTTTTGTCAACGGGGAAGTCCAGGTATATGAAACCCAGCGAAATCCTTACAGCGACCGCCGCACTTTTGTCGAGCTAGTCCTGCAACAAGCTAGGCACTTTCAACTGATTACGGAAGAGGTCTTAGCAAGATCGCAGCAAATCGAAACCTCTGCTAAAATTAAAGGAGTAGATGCTTTGCATATTGCTTGTGCCGAAGCTATAGAAGCAGACTACTTCATTACCTGCGACGATCGAATGATTAAAAAATACAGTGGCACTCTTGCTGTTAAAACTCCTGTGGAGTTTGTCGCCATTATTTTCAACGCTTGAATTGAGAAAAATTACTATGAAAGTTCCAACAGATTTGACGATTCCTGAGATTGAGGAAATTAGAAAAGAGGGAGTTAAAGCTCTCGTAGAAAGATTGGGAATTGCTAAAGCGGCCTTCTTTCTAAGAGAAACATCATCCCAACCTCTAAATTATTTAGAAATTAAAGATCAGTTATTTGGCGAAATGACAGCGAAGGATATTTACTACCAGATTAAAGACTTATGACACTAACTCTTAATTTAACATCGGAAATCGAACAATATCTCAGCCAAAAAGCGACAGAGAAAGGTCTTTCTTTAGAAGCTTATGTCCTCAAGCTACTTAAAGATGCTAAGTACCTATGCAAAATTAATTACATACTCGCCTCCAAAATTGTCCAGCACTTTTTTAACGTAAGCGAGGAGGCTCTTTCGGTCTTTATAGGCGCTAAATTCAATCCATTCATATTTTAAAAATCTCCATAATATTTCAATTAAATTTAAATGAGGTGAATAAGTGGGCAACCAAAATATTTTCAAGTTTTTCTTTTCCCATTCCTCAAGTTTCTCGATAAATGCATCGCTGGTATGAATGGAAGCTTGGTCAATTATTATGACAGTTTTTTTCTGTATATTTTGGCAATATTTATCCAGAAAATTGATAACTGTCTCGCTAGTAACCGTTCCGACCTGTGTCTCATAAAATAATTGATTATCTCGTTTCATTATTCCTAAAATATTTAGTCTTTTACCTTCAATTGGTGGTAACTTTATCGTGGTTTTTTCTTCTTGCCAAGCCTAAGGAATACAAGGCTTTGAATCCCATCCCATTTCATCCAAATATCCTATCTCAATCTCTCCTCTTTTTTCCTGTTTTTTGAGTTCTTCTAAAATAGGTATTTTGACCTCAAGCTCCCACTCATCAGGGGTTTTGCCCACCCCTCTTCTCACCCTTTTCCACCTCATGTTGATTTTTTTTATTAGTCTTTTTATCCTGTCTTTGCTTACGGTTAATTTCCATTCTTCTACAATTTTGAGCTGGATTTTTTTTAAGCTTTTCGGTTCTTCTTTTACCCAGTCAATAACTTGTTGGCTTTGTGCTTCTGTCAATTTAGGTTTTCTCCCTCTTCCTCGACGATTATAAAAACCAATTAGTTTTCTATCTTCCCAGGCCGTCAACCAATTATAGATGGTCTTTCTCGTAACTCCAAATATTCCGCTCAATTCTTCTATCGTGGTTCCCTGAAAACTTAAGAGTATACATTTCGCTCGCTCTCTTACTTGATGATGTTTACTAGCTCGATAAATTCTCTCTAGCATTTTCTGGCTCTCGGGGTTTAGGTCTCTAATAAATCTCATTGTATTTTCCTGCTACTTCGTTTCTTCATCTATTATACTTCTTAATTTTTTATTTGGGTAATTAATTTTGCATGACTACTTAAGCTGTTTCTTCATAGGTTTTATCCCCGCGACTACCCCTTCTTTCTACTTTAAAATTCTGCGCAGATTTTCCAACCCTTGTCTTTCATTTTTCTTCACTTTAAAAACTTCTATTTTTCTTGATATTTTTCGTCCATGACTATTATCTTGTTCGAGAAAGAAACTTTCTGGCTTTGAGTAATTACTCAGGTCTTGTATTCGCTGATAAAGATTTTTCTGATTTCCTTTAACGGTGATAACATAGTCATTTTTACTCTTGGCTATTAAGCTGATTGTTTTTTTCTGACAGTGTAAAGCATCCCCAGTAAAAACTTTATTTTGGAGAGTGCAATCCTCAATTATAGCTTGCCCTTCGTCGATTTCAGACCCTTTTTTGTTTTCGATTCTTTTTAAGTGTAATACTAATCCACTTTCTTGACTAAACAATGAGACAAACATGATGAAATTTTGTTGTTCATTGTTAGGATTACTTAGGGTGTTTTTGAGACTTTTTCCATCCATACCTAGCCAATTTATATCATCTCTTTGTCCATATTCTTGTAATGCCCATTCCTTAAACATTTTTAACAAAATCTGACCATCAACTCCCATCATTACCCTTCTAATTGTTGAATAGGATGGGACTCTTTCTGGAATTATGTTAAATTCTTGACTGAGCCTGTGCCGATTATTTTTAGCCAACTCTCCTAGCTCTCGATCACCTGAGTATCCTAGCATTGTTCCCAGTATTATTACTACTAATACTATCCATAAAGGCAGAAATGTTGAATCTCGTAACAAAACTTTACATTTAAGAACATGACAACCCCAGAACGCCATTTTTCAGATTGAATAGACAATTTTCCTAAACCAGTGTACATAGCTGATATGTTGACACATAAAA
>NZ_JADEXI010000600.1:0-2783 GCF_015207185.1 Microcystis sp. LEGE 08355
TATCAGGGGATATTTTAATCATCAAGTTTATTTTGTACTCTACCAATAAAATCCATGAGTTTTTGTATTAATCCTCATTGTCCTAAACCGAAAAGTATCACGGAGAGTCGTTACTGTCAATCCTGTGGTTCCGACTTGCTTTTAAATGGTAAATATCGAGTCACAAATTTATTGAGTGCCAAAGGTGGATTTGGTAATACCTATGAAGTGATAGATGAACGTAAAATACCCAAAGTATTAAAAGTTCTTACCTACGATTCTAGCAAAGCTATTGATTTATTTCAACAGGAAGCCAATCTTTTAAAACAATTAAATCACCCCGGTATTCCCAAAGGAGAAAACTATTTTATTTATCATCCCCGGGAGAGTCAAACTGCCTTACACTGTTTAGTTATGGAGAAAATTGCTGGTATTGACTTAGAAGAACATCAAAAACAAAGAGGATTTAAACCGATTGATTATAATCTCGCTTTGGATTGGTTAACTCAGTTAGCCAATATTCTCCATGAAGTTCATAAACATAAATTCTATCATCGTGATATCAAACCCTCTAATATTATCTTAAAACCCGATGGTCAATTAGTTTTAATTGATTTTGGGGCAGCGCGACAGGTGACTAAAACCGTCCTAGCAGGAGGCAAAAATACAGGAATTTATACCCCCGGATATGCTCCTCCTGAACAATCTCGCGGTCACTCTGTCCCCCAATCAGACTTTTATGCTTTGGGCAAAACTTTCGTCTTTTTGTTAACCGGTAAAGAACCCAGTGATCCAAAAATTTATAACATTAATACCAATGAATTTAACTGGCGTAAATATGCACAAAATATCCCTTCTCGATTAGCAGATTTTATCGATAATTTAATGGCAGAAAAACCTATTGATCGACCTAAAGATACCAAAAGTTTGCTAAAAATTATTACTGATATTAAAGCCAATCCCCATCAAACTAAAAAAACTAAAAATTCTTCTCCTGAAAAACCTAAAATTATTCCTATTCCCAATCTGGCACTTATTTCTTTAATCGCTGCAATTTCTCCCAGTTATGCTGGGTTTTGGCTCCGTTTCAAAGCCTCTTTAATTGATTCTTTTATCGTTCTTATTATCGCCGCTTTATTAGGTGGTTATATCTGTTTTCGCCTACAACAATGGCCAACTTTTCAAAACTTAAATCTTGATTTTAATATACCCAAAGAAATGTGGGTTTACTATGCAGCGGGATTAAGTGCAGCCGGAACAACAATTATCGGGTTTGCTTTATTTATGGCGGCAATTATCTATAATATTCAAGCCAAACTTAACTTTACTCACGAGCATATTGCCATCCTGACCGCTCTTGGTTTAGGAATAGTTATTAAATGGTTATATTCTGTTTTCTTAGAATATCTTTTTAAAGCCACTATTGGTAAAATGTTTTTTGATTTATCCGTCACCGATAGCCAAGGCCGACGCATATCTTTTGCAAGAGCCAATCGCCGCTACTTACTAAAATTTATCTCCACTGCTCCCTTATATTTGGGCTTTTTACTGGCAGCCTGGACAAAGAAAAAACGCGCCCTTCATGACATGATTTCTGGTACACAAATCCGCAAGAAAAAGTAAACAGATACTAGAAAAGTAGGGAGATGAGAGCGGTACGAATAGGATAAAATTAACTACAATAGGGACAAGATATTCCTGCTCGGTAATTGGGGGACTGTTTATCTTTTTCATCGATGGGATGACCGCAAGCGGGACACATTTCATAATGTCCCACCTCTAGATTAGCTGTTAGGGCCACTCTTTGATCAAAAACAAAACATTCTCCTTGCCAAAGACTCTGATCGGGACTAACTTCTTCTAAGTATTTCAAAATACCTCCCTCTAGCTGATAAACTTGAGAAAAGCCTTGATTTAATAAAAAAGCTGCCGCCTTTTCACAGCGAATTCCCCCCGTACAAAAAAGAGCTATTTTTTTATTGTTAATACTATCAAAATTTTCCTGAATATACTCAGGAAATTGGCGAAAATGCTGGATTTCTGGGTTAAGCGCTCCCGCGAAAGTACCGATCGCCACTTCATAATTATTACGCGTATCGATCACTACCACGTCCGGCTCTTTCAGCAATTGGTTCCACTCTTCAGTTTTGAGATGAATTCCTGTTTTTTCGAGAGGATTAGCCTTGGGTTGACCAAAAGTCACAATTTCCTGTTTTAAGCGAATTTTTAAGCGTTGAAAGGGCAAATAATCACAAACAGACTCTTTCACTTCTAGATTAGCTAAACGAGTATCGGTTTTTAACCAACTAATCACCTCGGCGATCGCTTGACGGTTCCCAGCGATCGTTGCGTTAATCCCCTCGGCTGCCAGCAGAATAGTTCCTTTAATTCCTCTTTCTTGGCAGTATTTTTGTATTTCTGGCTGTTTTTGACGATAATCTGACAAAGCCACAAACCGGTAAAAAGTGGCGACTAGATAAGACATGGCAGGCAAGGGAAAAATTAACTTGTAATATTTTTCACTATAGGTTATAATAACGAAAGTGTCCTAAAAACCAGATCGGGGGTTTAGCTCAGTTGGTAGAGCGCCTGCTTTGCAAGCAGGATGTCAGCGGTTCGAGTCCGCTAACCTCCATAGTCCTGACTGATTCCCCTGTGCTTGGTGATTAGCTCAAGTCTTCTTGGGGAGACAATTAGCTAGGGTTTGCCGAAAAAATCTAAAAACCTTGTTGGGTAAGACTTTTAGACCTTTTGTCAATCAAAAAGTACCAGGTATGGGAGTGATCGGGGGGAAAATTCAGGGA
>NZ_JADEXI010000601.1:0-2778 GCF_015207185.1 Microcystis sp. LEGE 08355
CCCTAAGTATTGTTTCCGATTGTGGCCGTCATCTTAATAGTGAGGTACTAATTTTTCGTTTTGGGGGGCCAGTCGTCACGATTCGGTCGTCAATAGCAAATTAGGTTATACTTCATCTTTAGGAAAAAAGCTGTAAGAATCGACCTAGAAAATGTCTTGACCATCGAACCAGATTCGAGGTATTCTATCAGGGTAGATCAGACAGTAATAAAATTCAGATTTAAATTGGCAATGTTAAACCAGTTAAGAATTCTAATTGTTGATGATAATGAAGTAGATCGGATCGCCGTGCGCCGATTCTTAAGAACATCGGAGATGGCGATAGAAATAACAGAAGCCGCTGACTATCAAGAGGCTAAAGAACAGATGTCCAATAATCTTTTCGACTGTATGTTTATCGATTATCTTCTACCCGATCGAGATGGTTTAACTTTGGTGCGGGAAATTCGGCAGCAGGGAGTTAAAATACCCCTAATTGTCTTAACCGGTCACGGAGACGAAGGAATTGCCGTAGATATGATGAAAGCCGGCGCTTCCGATTATCTGAGTAAATTTCGTCTTTCTGCCTCGCGCTTAAATCAAGCGATGCGAAACGCTCTACGCATCTATGAAGCGGAACAAGAAGTGGCGATTGCCAAACAAGAAAAAGAGCAATTGGCTAGACAAAAAGAAGATTTTGTTTCGAGGATGACCCACGATTTGCGAACTCCCTTAGTGTCTGTCAATCACATATTAGAACTATTTCAAGAAGGTTTATACGGTGAGATTACTCCCGAAATGAGTCGAGTCATTCATCTGATTATTCGCAGTAATACAAATCTCTTGGAAATGGTTAATAATCTTTTGGAAGTTTATTGTTATGAAAACGGCGAAAAGACACTTAATTTTACTAAATTAAAGATTATCGATATTCTCGAAGAAGTCTGTCAGCAGTTAACTCCCCTTGCCCGAGAAAAAGGACTCGAATTAAGCTTAAATGCCGAAAATGCCGGGGAAATTTTCCTAACTGGCGATCGCTTGGAACTGCGGCGCGTTTTTACCAATCTCATCGGCAATGCGATTAAATTTACCCAAAAGGGTGATGTGAAAATTCATCTCATCCCAGCTACAGAGGAAGATACTTTTGTCACCATTGTCGTCGAGGATACTGGTATAGGCATTTCAGCAGAAGAACTACCCCGGATTTTCGAGCGCCTGTACTCCAGTTCCCCAGACAGTTCCAACAATGGGTTAGGACTTTATCTCTCCCGTCGCATTATCGATGCTCATGGGGGAACTATTGCCGTCACCTCAGAATTAGAACGGGGTAGTAGCTTTTCTGTCCGTTTACCTGTCTAGAAAGATCGATAATAGAAAAAATACTTTCTGCCGATCGGTCACTGTTAATGGCTTCTAATTGGGATATCTTGTTAATACAAGCGGCGCGTCAGGGCAATCTGGCGCGGGTTCAAGCTTTACTGAGTCAGGGGGCAAATGTCAACGCCACTGATGGCCACAATACGACGGCTTTAATCTATGCCGTGCAGGGGGGTCATCAGGAAATTGTGGCAATTTTGCGAGAATTTGGGGCTGATATCAACAAAAGTAAACAACCTCAAGGTTTAACCCCTCTCATGTTAGCGGCTGCCCTCAATCACAGTCAAATCCTCGCTCAACTAATCGCCGCCGGTGCTAATGTCAATCAGGTCAATCAAGATGGTACACCAGCACTAATGATTGCCACTTATAAGGGTCATACAGCGATCGCAGAACAGTTATTAACCGCCGGCGCTCGGGTCAATATGCGCGATCAGGATGGAGATACGGCTTTATCTGTAGCGATAAAACAAAATTACGCCGCAATTGTCGGTTTATTGCTCGATCGTGGTGTAGATGACGAAATACGTCAAGAAGCTTGGTTACAGGCTCTCACCGCTAATTGCCCAGAAATCCTCGAATTGTTTATTACCCGTGGTATGCCCCCCGATGCTCCCACTTTATCCCGGGAAACTCCCCTAATTTTGGCTGTAGAGAGGGGAAATCTCGGCAGCGTGCAAACTTTACTGCAAGCGGGAGCAAATCCGAATATCAGCACGGAGGAGGGAGAAACTGCCCTGATGATCGCCGCTGCTGAGGGATATTTCGATATTGTCCGACTTTTACTCGCTAAGGGGGCCAGTGTTGACAATCAAAATCAGACTGGAGAAACGGCCCTGCATTTAGCCACGATCGAAGGACATTTAGAGATCGTCCAGGCCTTACTACAAGCCGGCGCTTTTGTCAATCACCGCAACCATTTTGGTGATACACCCTTGCTTATCGCCACGGTGCAGGGATACGAAGCGATCGTTTTAGAATTGTTAAAACAGGGGGCGGAGCCTAACCTAACTCAGCAGGGAGAAACACCGTTAACTTTAGCTCTACAGAGCAAATTTACGAAAATCTGTCGTTATCTCCTCGACTACGGGGCTAATCCCAACGCCGTTTATCCCGATGGCAAAAGCGTCCTCATGAAAGCTTGTGAGGGCAATAATAGTCAACTGGTGCGCCGGTTAATCGATATCGGTGCTGATGTCAATAAACTCGATTTTAGCGGCGCTTCCCCTTTAATGTGGGCGAGTTATCACGGTTGTCTCGACACGGTTAAAGTTTTGTTAGACGGGGGAAAGGTGAACTTAAATCAGAAAAATCAAGGGGGAATGACCGCTTTAATGTTAGCTAAATTTAATCACCATCAGGCGATCGTTTCTTTATTACAACAAGCGGGAGCGATCGAGTAATACTAAATCCGTTGAGTAA
>NZ_JADEXI010000602.1:0-2776 GCF_015207185.1 Microcystis sp. LEGE 08355
CCCTGGAATTTTCGGCTTAGTTGCCGGCAGCTTGCCGCCAACTCACTCCTCTAGATAAGTATTTTGACTCAGGCATCTTCCTCTTTCGAGACGTTGTGACACTTAGGGTGCGGAATGTGGGATACTGGATGTCAGTTCTTCTACCCCAACTCTCGCGCAATTACAGGCTTATGATGCCGTACTGTCCTTTTCTGATTACGGTTTTGCTGATACAACCACTTTCGGTAACGTATTAGCAGATTACGTCGATGCGGGTGGTGGAGTAGTCCAAGCGACTTTTTCGTTCTATAACGGTTACGACTTAGACATTGGTGGTCGGTGGAAGGCGCAAAACTACAATGTTTGGCAACTAGGACAACAGAACAACCCCGGAAATCTAACATTAGGAACAATTTACGATCCATCCAACCCGATCCTCGCAGGCGTTACCAGCTTCAATGGCGGGTCAGCGAGTTTCTACAATACAGTGGGCTCTTTCAACCCTGGCGCGGTAGCAGTGGCTGACTGGAGTAATGGGGCACCGCTAATCGCTGTCAATACCTCCACATTTGCGGGCAAAATAGCAGGGTTGAATTTTTATCCCCCATCAAGCGATGCTCGACCTGATTTCTGGCTCAGTAGCACCGATGGCGCACGGTTAATGGCCAATTCCCTGAACTTCGTCACCAAACAAGTTCCCGAACCCAATTCTCTCCTTGGACTGTTTGCTATCGGGACTCTTGGCGCAGCTTCAACCCTCAAGCGCAAACTAAAACCATCCAAATCCACCGAAAAACAAACCACAAAAGTTGGCTAAATTGCCCACAAAATATCACAAACACCCCTTCATTCAGTCAGTTGAGGGGGTTTTCGCTGGTTACAAGGTAGAACCTTGTAACCAAATATTTAGGCTCTGCCTAATTTAAATATATTATTCTTCAGGTAGAACCTGAAAATAGCGTTCCCAGGTAGAACCCTGGAACGAGGTAGGAGACGAGGTAGGAAGCGCGGGTTCGCTGGTTACAAGGTAGAACCTTGTAACCAAATATTTAGGCTCTGCCTAATTTAAATATATTATTCTTCAGGTAGAACCTGAAAATAGCGTTCCCAGGTAGAACCCTGGAACGAGGTAGGAGACGAGGTAGGAAGCGCGGGTTTCCTCTCTCTTTTTTTGGGGGTTTTATGGGAAGATCGGGAAAGAGCTATGGTGCAATCCCGATCATAATGAAACGAGACTCGATATTTTACCAGCTTTTTCAACAATCCCCCTCCCTTCTCTTCGATTTACTCGAAAACCCACCAGATAATGCCACCGAATACCGCTTTGACTCCGTAGCCGTCAAGGAACCCAAATTCGAGATCGATGGCGTATTCCTGCCACCCGATAATGATAGTAGCGGGGTGATCTATTTTTGCGAAGTGCAATTTCAAAAAGACGAACGACTCTATGAACGGGTTTTTGGCGAATCATTTTTGTATTTTTATCGTCAGCGAGAACGATTTACCGATTGGCAAATTGTTGTCATCTATCCCACCCGTAACCTAGAACAAAGTAATGCTCATCCCTACCGATCGCTTCTCAATTGTGAGCAGGTGCATCGAATTTATCTGAAAGAATTAGGGGAAATTCAGCAGTTACCCCTAGGAGTTGCCTTAATGGTACTGACTACTGTCGAAGAAACCCAAGCACCAGAAAAAGCCCGCTATTTACTGGCACGAACTCAACAGCAAATTGCAGATCCAGAAGCGGGTCGCGCCATAATAGAAATGATTGCCACAATTATGGTGTATAAATTTACTAACTTGAGTCGGCAGGAGGTGGAAGCGATGCTAGGACTACAATTGGCAGATACAAGGGTATATCGTGAAGCCAAGGAAGAAGGACGACTGGAAGGACAACTGGAAGGACGACTGGAAGGACGACTGGAAGGACGACTGGAAGGACGACTGGAAGGAGAATCTGCCCTGATTTTGCGTCTATTGCAACGTCGCTTTGGTGCGGTGGATGAGGTGTTGGCTGCCCGAATTCAGGCTCTAGAAATCGAGCAATTAGAGTCCTTGGCTGAGGCTTTGTTGGATTTTACAGCATTAAACGACCTAGTGCTTTGGCTAAATCGCTATGGTGTATAAGTTGACTAACTTGAGTCGGCAGGAGGTTGATGCAATGCTAGGACTACAGTTGGCAGATACAAGGGTATATCGTGAAGCCAAGGAGGAAGGTCGCGAGGAAGGTCGTCAGGAAGGAGAATCTGCGCTCATCCTGCGGCTCCTCTCGCGTCGGATCGGTGAAGTGACTCCTGAAAGGCGATCGCAAATTCAAGCTCTCTCAATTAATCAACTGGAAGCTTTAGGAGAAGCTTTGTTAGATTTTACCCAACCCGAAGATTTGGAGGAATGGTTGCGATCGCATCTATCGCCCCTGTAATTGGGAGTAAGCCATGAGGGAGCAAAATGTAAAAATTTCTTAAATTGTGAATTATGCTAGGATTCGCCCTAGAATGATCAAAAATCATCGAAAATTTGGGTCTGAAACCCCGTCGTTCTACGACGGCTTTACTGTTAAATATGAGCATCGTTTACGAAATATATGCTAAAACGTGAGGTATGGAAAAAGCCTATTCGTTTCGATTTTACCCCACACCCGAACAAGAGTCGCTATTGCGGCGCACTTTGGGCTGTGTAAGATTAGTTTACAATAAAGCTCTCCATCTCAGAACACAAGCTTGGCATGAAAGACAAGAAAGAGTAGGATATACTGAAACTTCTTCAATGCTAACCGATTGGAAAAAGCAAGAAG
>NZ_JADEXI010000603.1:0-2767 GCF_015207185.1 Microcystis sp. LEGE 08355
ATCCTGAGCAGCTTAATCAGCAAAGGTTTAAGTGTGCCGCACAGATGCGAGAACCGCTATAGATTAAGATATTGTTTTTATTTACTGAATTTGATTATTCTCTAGCCACTTGGTAGCTTCACTAATAAACAATTTTGCATTTTCTAAAGTTTTGCCTGCTTGTTGTTGAGTGATGGGTATCGTTTCATCATAATCACTTAACTGTCTTAAATCAAAAGTCTCACTCAAGGTTCTTGATAAGTTTTGAGATAATTCTCCAGTTTTAATAAATTGTTGTCCAAATTGTTGAATCAAGCCTCTGTGAGTTCTAGTATTGACGTTTTTAGCAGCAAAGAGAGCTTGTATTGTATAATATAAGGCGTAATAAGCGCGAGAAATACAAGCACGATATAGAGTATTTTCCCACAAAATTTCAGCAGCAGATAATTCTTCTTTAGCTAGACTTAGTAATGTTTGAATGCGGTTCACAAAGCTATACCTTCTCGGCGAATATTTTCTAATAAAGGAGTATCTTTACATAAAAAGTCTTCTTCAGATATGGGCAAAACTGAGATGAGTTGATCGTATTTAAGGTTAATTTGATTTTTAACTTCTCCCATACGGAAAATTTCATCTCCAGGAGAAACTGGACTTTTTAAAATTACCATGATGTCAATATCAGAGTCTTCTGTTGCATCCCCTCTTGCTTGAGAACCGTACAGAACTAAGTTTATTAATTTATCGCCATAGATTTTTTCTAGTGCTTGGCGAAATTCTGTGATAAGTTTTTCGAGTTTTTTCATAATTTATCAATTTTAGACCTTCAAACCATTCTTCCCAAACTTTAGCCCCATCTTCTTGCGGTTTGTCATTAGCTATTTTTTAACAAAGCCTCCCCTTTTGAAGTCAATTCCCAACGATCACGCGGCGATTCTTTTTCCACATAACGTTTGACTAAGCCTCGCTGGCAAAGATTTTTTAAGACTGTCATCATATCAGGTTCTCTAGGAACATCTCGGCGGGAAAGTGCGTTAGCTAATTCGTACCAACTCCATTTTCCTTTTCCTTTTTCAACTAATTGGAGAAGTACCAATTCAAGTTGGGTTAACTGTACGGTATCTTTCATGATTAATCCTCTATACTTGGGTGAAATAAAACGCCAAATCCTTCTTTTAAACCATAATCTTCAAGGGTTGCTGTGTGAGCATTATTCCACAATTTGTAAGCCAGATCTGGATCGGGTGGCTGTCCAGTGGGATAGCCTAGTTTTTTATATCTAATGTACTCCCGCAATTCATGGGTATAAAATCTTAAATCGACCATTTCAGGTTTAAGTCTGCCTTGGGCTACTTTTCTTAACCTTTCTACCATTTTCAGTTCTGCTTGACCTACTGGATTAAATCTGCGGACATGAAATTCAACTAAATTAACTCCTCTGTCAGTAATTTTTACTTCTTGATAGGATAATTTAAGAATTTTACCTCCCGCTTTAGATGGTTCAAATAACCTTCCGCTAATAGCTCCTTTCTCTTGCATTATAGATTAATTCATCAGTCCTTTATTTTGATTTTTTAATTTTAGTAACAGCTATTTTTTATGAGAACAACCTTCCCCAAAATCATTTTTCAAGATTTTTGATCCTGTCGAGAGCCTTACGATACTCTTCCATATTGCCTTGCTGCGAGTAAAGTTGTGCTGCTTGATTGTAGTCAGCGATCGCACCTTGCTTGTCTCCTAAGTTATACTTGGCATTCCCGCGATTGTTGTAGGCAAGAGCATAGTCAGGTTTGATTTTAATGGCTTGATTGTAGTCTGCGATCGCACCTTGGTAGTCTCCTGATTCACCTTTGTTATAGGCACTGTTAAACCACTCCTCGGCGGTCAATTGTACGGTTTTGGGGTGTAACTCTGGCTTAACTTGGGTAATGCCCCACTGTAGCCGATAAAAAGCCGTAGCATCATCAATCTGCTCAAACTTAACCCAATTAAGTTCTTGTAGGAATAGTAAATCACTAGGAATATTATTAACCCCTGGTAACAAAACAGGAATAACAGGAATTTTTTGATCAACAAATTTAGTAATAAGCGATCGCAGTTCCATGACCTGCCACATTCCTAATCCCTTAGTACCAATAATAATAGCTGCCGATTTAATCAGGGGAATAGCTTTTTGAATTTCATCCTGAAATGACATCCCTGGTGGGATTTGTTCCTCATCTAGCCAAGGTTTTAACCCTCGTTCCCTCAGTTTTTTAGCGATCACCCTTACTTGCGGTTTATCCACACTATTATGAGCCAGGAAAACATCAAACTGCTGAGACATTTAAAGAACCTCCTAATCTAATTTTCAACCCCAGCAATCTCTGCTAGAGCCAGTGCATACCGACTTAAATCCTGCCTGAGAGCCTCTAACTCCCCTCGCCTCAGCCTCTAATGTTGCCATTCTCCTTTCCAATTATATGACGGGATTTAGCTTATTACTCCGAATATTGGGCTGGGTGGAGAGTGGCGATTGTCCTGAAAAAAACGGCTCCGACTAGATGCAGAAATCGTTAGAATAATCAAAGAATGACTTCTCCTGAACGATAGTCATTTCCGAAACACAACAGGCTCTTTTCTTCTCGTACCAATTGACAACCCTGTTGACTGAGATAACGTAACAAATCTCGACGCTTCATGAGGCGATCAAAGTCGGTACAATTTGGACATGGGTTGATGCAGAAAAGATTAGATAATACCATTTTTCTAAAGTAATGGCAGAGATGGTTAATCGCCCTCACCCCTAACC
>NZ_JADEXI010000604.1:0-2731 GCF_015207185.1 Microcystis sp. LEGE 08355
GTTGTAGAGTGGTGGTCATTGGTTTATGATTCCTATTAAGTTATCGAGGTACGATTGATGATGTCTCTATCTTAGAGAGTTTGTAACGGTTTGTAAAGGGGTTTGAAACTATTGTTACTTATGCTATTGATAAGCTGAGGTTATGAAAAACCTAGATCTCGAACTCAGGTTAGACTAAAAAGAGAAATTTAATCATAATGGCGGTTGTCATGACTATGGTAGAAAAAGTTCGTAAAACCGAGGCGGAATGGCAGGCCCAGCTAACTCCCGAACAGTTCCAAGTTACTCGCAAAAAGGGAACAGAACGGGCTTTTACGGGTAAATATCACGATAATAAAGAAAAAGGTATTTACAAATGTGTCTGCTGTGGTACGGAGTTATTTACTTCTGACAGCAAGTATGATTCGGGTACTGGTTGGCCGAGTTTCTGGACCGCTACTAACGAGGCTAATATTAAGTACGAACGAGATATTAGTTTTTTCATGGTGCGGACAGAGATTGTTTGTGCCACCTGTGATGCTCATCTCGGTCACGTTTTTAATGATGGTCCACCCCCGACGGGAAAACGCTATTGTCTCAACTCTGCCGCTTTGCAGTTTGAAAAAAATCCCTAAAGCAAAAAGAGGTCTGGAAAGACCTCTTTTTTTAAGTTCCAGTGGCAGCCGATTACAGTAAACCTGTATTAGTTCCAGGTTTGCCGGTAGCTAACTGCACTTTGACAATTTTGCCGCCCATTTTCATGATGCGTTGTTGCTCACGAAACCAATTATCGTAGGGAACGAGTTTGGTAAAATAGGTATTTTGTAATTCCCGTTGTGTCCGAATGCGGCTTTGGCTAGGAACACAAGCGGTGATTTTGAACATCCGCATGGATTGATTTCTCCTAATCGCTGAAAAACTTGTCGCTCAAACTAACGAAGGCTTTTTCCTAAATTGACATCCTCACCGCCGTAAACGGACGGTGATTCCTCACCACGCCACCTTTTTAGGGTGGTCGCGTCAATGGGGTTGACGCTTCACCGAAAAACGCTTAATTGCTTAAGTCTGACACTTTCGACCCGTCCATTTAAAGTCTCCGAATGCCCTTCGGCGACTGATTTAATTTTGGTTTATACATACCGACACAGGGTATGTTTTGCCTCTAGCATGGAGTTCCCAGCGGCCGTCAGCTTCCCCTTACTCATCGTCAACCCGTTGCAGGAATTTCAACCTAGTATATTTATTCGGTCGTATCTATGATAGGGCGGGTTTTTGAGACCAGTAAGATTTTAACACAAAGGCGCCCTAAAAGGGGCGGGGTTTTCAACCCAAATTTTCGATAACAAAGGTCGGGAGTCAAGGATCAATACTAGCTCGTCAAAACCTATCTTGGACAGATTCAGCCTTTAAAGACCTAGCACTCATCCTCGGCTTCCCGAACCCTATTTTGTCCGAGTTCGTTACTTCTAGCTTAAGCCAGAGCTAATGTAGTCGAAGTAAATCCCCATTTCTTTACCCGCATCAGCACCAACTAAACTAGCGGTGACTTCTTTCATCGCTTGGATAGCTTGAACGGTGGAGGAGATGGGTACACCTAAAGAGTTGTAGGTTTCTTTCAGGCCGTTGAGAACGCGCTCGTCGAGGATAGAAGGATCTCCAGCTAACATAGCGTAGGTAGCATAACGGAGATAGTAGTCGAGGTCACGGATACAAGCGGCGTAACGACGGGTGGTGTACATATTGCCACCGGGACGGGTTACGTCAGAGTATAACAGGGACTTAGCTACAGCTTCTTTAACGATACCAGCAGCGTTGGCGCTAATGACACTAGCGGCACGCACGCGCAGTTCACCGGTGGCGAAGTAGTTTTTCAGTTTGCCGAGAGCATTAGAGTCAAGGTATTTGCCTTGAACGTCAGAAGAGTTGATAACAGAAGTAATTGCGTCTTGCATGGTGGTTCTTCCTTGGGTTTTGCTTAATCTTAAGAGGTTTACGGGGGGTGTGTCTAGAACAATTCACAAAGGAGTTATTCTACGACATAGAGCCGATCACGTAATCGAAGTAGGAAGAAGCTTCAGAAGCATCGTCAGAAGACATAAGACCGGTAGCAACTTCTTTCATTTCGCGAACGCTTTGAGCTACGGCACCGATGTCGGTTCCTAAAGATTTGTACATTTCACGCACACCGACTAAACCGATTTCTTCAATCGGGGTGACATCACCAGCAACTACTCCGTAGGTGATTAAACGTAGGTAGTAGTCCATGTCACGCAGACAGGTGGCGGTCATTTCTTCGCCGTAAGCGTTGCCACCGGGGGAAACGATGTCAGGACGTTTTTGGAATAAGCGATCACCAGCTTGCTTGACGATGGTTTCGCGAGCGCCGGTTAGGGTTTCAGCGATGCGTAAACGAGCGGCACCACTGGTAACGAAGGCTTTAATTCTGTCTAGTTCGCCGGGGCTGAGGTAACGAGCTTCAGCATCAGCATTCACGATCGATTTCGTGACGATACTCATTGATGGATTCCTCCCAACTAAGTGAGATTAATAAACTTAATCTGACATTTTATAGCAGTTGTGGTCACTACGCTCAAGTTATCTCGTTTCCGCCTTAGCATCTCAAGACTTCCCTAGCTAGAGCGACCTAACGCAACTATTTTGCGGCATCTGGTTCACCTTCTCACTATTTTCGTAATACTTTTTAACATTTGCCCTAAGAAGGGAGCGCCGGAGTGGGGTGTGGGGTGTGGGG
>NZ_JADEXI010000605.1:0-2722 GCF_015207185.1 Microcystis sp. LEGE 08355
GATTCTAAGATTTCTACTGTACAGCCCGCATCGACCAAATCGATAGCTGTTGCCATTCCCGCTAATCCTGCACCAACGATCACCACTCGCATTTGTCAAGTTCCTGTTACAATTTTTCACTAAATTTTTATTTTACCCGATCGATCTGGTGTTTCTCGCTGGCGATTTTTTCGGGGTCGCTTGAGAGCGTGGCAGAATAATTGAGAGTTGTCCGAGGGAGAAGTCATTTTGAAGCGATCGCTAGATAGGAGACAGGGATTAATTATTGTCACTATTATTTGGATATTGGGGATATTAGTCGATAGATTCTGGTTTAGTCTCGATCATACCGTTCCTGCTTGGGATCAGGCCGATTATCTCAACGGTGGGATTATCTATACCCAAGCTTTCCAAAATCCGCGCTGGTTTGACGGGGATTGGTGGCGCGGTTTATGGCTAATGTCCCCGAAAATTCCCCCTTTAACCTATCTTTTAACGATTCCCTTCTTTAATCTCTTTGGTATTAGTCTTGACGCGGGTATGTGGGTAATGGCTATCTATAGCGCCCTACTGCTCTTTTCTGTGTACGGATTGGGAATTATCCTCTTTAATGGGACTGTAGCACTCTGGGCGGTCTTAATCTGTCAATTTCTACCCGGTTTATACTATTATCGCCTCGAATATCTCTTAGATTTTCCCTTAGCGGCAATTGTAACGTTTTCTTACTTCTGCTTGACATGGTGGCGATTTAGTGGTCATGGCTGGCTAAAAGCGATCGCTTTCGGGATTTCTTTCGGTTTAGGGATGTTAGTCAAACAAACCGCCCTATTTTTCCTCTTTTTGCCGATTTTGTGGGTATTGGGCGAAAATCTTTGGCGAAAACGTTGGGGTAATCTAGCGCAATTAATGCTCAGTTTTTTGACGGCAGCATTGTTGATGTTTCCCTGGTATCGGACGAATTGGTTATTAATGTTAACTGCGGGCAAACGTGCCACGGTAGATTCGGCGATTTTGGAGGGAGATCCGCCCCTTACCAGTCTAGATGCCTGGACATTTTACGCCCAAGTTTTACCCTATTTTCTTTCTTGGGTATTGTTATTAGTTCCCGTGGTGGGATTATTAATCTCATTACGCCATAGAAAAACCGAAGATAAGGTTAATCGTCCTGTGTGGATTTGGTTAGGAGTTTTTCTGCTGGGGGGATACCTATTATCATCCCTAAATATCAATAAAGATGCTCGTTATATTTTGCCGCTTTTACCGACTTTATCCTTAATTTTATCCGTCGGTTTATTATCTTGGTGCGGTCGTTTTGCCCCCGCTATCCGTTGGGGAACGATAACTATTGCCGCTATCCTCACCAGCTTAAATTTATTCCCCTTGGGGGGAGATGTAATTACTAACGTTTTCAGTCCCGAATTACAACACCATCCCTATTTAAAAACCGGCTGGCCACAGGAAGAAGTAGTTAAAGAGATTCTAGCGGATTCTCCCTATCTTCGCAGCACCCTAGGGGTTTTACCTTCCACCCCCGAATTAAATCAACATACCTTCTCTTTCTACGGTGGTAAACATAATTCCCAGGTTGCCGGGAGACAGGTGGGAGTTCGGGAAGAAGATATAGAAAAGGATGTCAATTCTTTAGATTGGTTTTTAACTAAAACTGGTGAACAGGGTTCCGTCCCCGATGTCCAGAAAAAAATTGTTAATCGAGTCGCCACTGGGCCAGATTTCCAAGTAGAGAAAACTTGGCAGCTACCGGATGATAGTACCCTGTCCCTACACCGAAAAATATATCCTTCCGTCACGGTTAACCCCCTTGAAAATGCGCCAAAACGGGTGGAATTAAGAGAGATTGCCATTGCCGAAAAAGCCTCTCCTAATCAACCCATTCCCGTGGTTTACAAATGGGCAGGAGACTGGCAACAATTAAAGTCAGGGATAGTGATTTTAACCTGGCAAGAAGTGGACGGTAAGGATTATTGGATGCACGATCATGGTATTGCTATGGGGGAATTAATGGCAGAAAAATTAAGTCCAGAAGAGCAACAAAAGGGTTTTGAAGTTACTGAAAAAACCGCCATGCAGTCGGCAGCAACTCCCGGAGTTTATCGCTTATCTGCTGTCTATCTCAATCGGGAAACTGGCGAAACCTATCCAATTAAAACTAATGCTCAAATTACCATCGATCCTCAAGTCTCCAAGTTAGCAACGCCCCAATTAGATTTAGTGACCCAATTGCGCTTAAAGTCTGCTAATATTGGTCAAGGATTAACGGGTATTGAACCAATTTTTGAGTTAACTAATCGTATCAATCAATACGATTCGATTCAGGATTATGTGCTGCAAGCAGACAAGGCTTTTTCCTATCGTTTACAGCAACAAAATCCCCCCGATAAATTATCTTTAGCCTACGGATTAGCAATTTCTAAGGTATTACAACAGGATGTGGCAGGGGCAATAAAAGCCACGGAGGAAATGATTAAAATTGACCCCCATAATCCCTATCATTATGCTTATCAAGGTTTTATTTATCTCTACGATTGGCAACCGCAAGCAGCCCAAAAAGTCTTAGATAAAGCTAGACAATTAAATCCCGATAGTGAGGAAATTAAGACTTTAAATGCAGTGGCTGCCTTGATGGGGGGAAATCTCGTTAAAGCTTGGCAATTATGGCAGTCAAATTAAAATAGAGTGGGAAGTGGGAAGTGGGGAAGTGGGGTGTGGGGTGTAGGGTGTAGGG
>NZ_JADEXI010000606.1:0-2713 GCF_015207185.1 Microcystis sp. LEGE 08355
GCGTTAGGCTCTTCCTTTTGGCTAAATTGTAAGTCTTCCGCCACTCGATCGAGTCCGTCGGGATCGGGACTGGCAAAGGGAGAAAGAAAAACGGCGATAATTAGGGATAATACCAAGCCAATCAGAAAAAATTGGCTATTTCTGCGAATATTCATCGGCTAATCTTTATTGACGAGAAGCGTAGGCAGGGGAAACAGAAGTATTAACGGAATGGGGCGGATCGTAGAGGAGATCGGGACGAGTTCGCCAGATATAACCGACAGCGAAAACCGTAATCACCGCTTCCCCGATACCGATGAGGATATGCCAAGATAACATGGCAAAAAGGGCGACTAAAAGCGGTACAGTGCCAGATAAAGCCAATTGCAGGGCGCAAGCTAACGCCGCCACCACCACACTTGTCCAAGCAGCTACGGCAATAGCGATCGCCATACTGCGCCAACTATTAAAACCAAGGGCTTTCCTAATCCCTAGATAGAGATAATAACCGCCAAACGTCCCGATCAAACCCATATTGACGATATTCGCCCCTAAAACCGTTAAACCGCCATCTTGAAAAAATAAAGCTTGAACGATAAAAACCACCGCCATCACCAGAGAACCCGCCCAGGGACCGAGCAGAACCCCCGCCAGAGTCCCCCCTAACAAATGTCCGGAGGTTCCCCCCGGAATGGGAAAATTAATCATCTGGGCGGCAAAAATAAAGGCGGCACAAACTCCCATCAAAGGTACAGCCCGTTCAGCGTAGTGGCCGCGCACTTTTTTGAGAGAAAAGCCAATCAGGACAACGGCAATTATCCAAGTAAATAGACTCACCGGTGGACTCAAAAAGCCGTCGGGAATATGGAGGGCGAGATAAGGGGTAAGGAGATGGTGAAACAAACCCACTCCCAGAAAATTAACAGACATTAAAATTCAGTCTCCTTGGCAATTTGGGTTCAAGATTTGCAGAGAATTGCGTCGCTAGGACGGAAAAGTCCTCTCTTCTAGTAGATAACTAACCGCTTTATTCTACAATGCCCTCTCTGGGGATTTAAACCCTTTAGCTTCTTAAGAATTTCTGTTATTTGGCCAGCCGTCAGGGTTTGGCTATCAGCCAAAATCTCAATTATTCTCAAGCAGTCAAATTATTTAAATTATTATTAAATTTAGAGCTTTTTTTCGGTTTTTATGCTAGTCCTTAATCAGTGAGCAGTGAGCAGTGAGTAGTTAGAAGAGGCTGGTGACTACTAACCACTAACCACTATTGACTAACTAAAGTCATGAGTTTTAAGTAATATTATTCACCGATCACTGATTACTGATTGCTGATTACTGATAACTGAAAGGTCTCCCCACATCTTTTATACCTCTCACTTACTAGGATAAATAAAGATGAATCAGCTTAAAACTGTTGCTTTATTGGGTTTACTAGCCGGTTTACTTGTCGCTATTGGCTACGCGATCGGTGGTCAGGGCGGTGCTTTAATTGGTTTAGTAATCGCCGCCATTACTAATATCGGTTCTTGGTACTATTCTGATCGCATTGCTCTGGCCGCTTACCAAGCCCAACCAGTCAGCCGCCAACAAGCCCCCGAACTCTACCAAATGGTAGAAAACCTCTCTCGTCAAGCCAATATTCCCACGCCGCAACTCTATATCGTCCCCACCCCCGCCGCTAATGCTTTCGCCACCGGCAGGGATCCCGAACACGCCGCCGTCGCCGTTACCGAGGGCATTTTAAACCTGCTGCCCGCCGACGAATTAGAAGCAGTTATCGCCCACGAATTAACTCATGTGCGTAACCGGGATACCTTAACCCAAGCTGTTGCGGCCACCGTTGCCGGGGCGATTTCCTACCTCGCCAGAATGCTGAGTTATGGTTTCCTGTTTGCTGGCAATTCTCGCCATCGTCAAGGGGGCAATCCCATCGGTTTGCTACTTACCATCTTTCTCGCCCCCCTTGCCGCCACTGTGATTCAGATGGCTATCTCTCGTACCAGAGAATTCGAGGCCGATGCTGGTTCCGCTCGCTTGACCGAGAATCCCGAAGCTTTAGCCCGGGCTTTAACCCGTTTAGAATTGATCGGTCGTCAAATGCCCTTAAATGCCAATCCTGCCTTTGAACCCCTGTTAATTAGCAGTCCTTTTTCGGGGCAGTTTCTGGCTAATTTATTCGCTACTCACCCATCCACCGAGGCAAGAATCGAAAATTTGCGTCGCATTCAACAGGAATTATTAACCTGATCCCGTTCTTAATTTTTAGAGGTCATCTAATGATAAGCTATCAGAGAGAACCCCATCTTTTTTGCTTTTTCTAGCTTGGTGAAACCGTGATCAACTCTGAAGAAAAAAGACCGACTTGGGACGAATACTTTTTAATGATCGCTAAATTAGCCGCCACCAGATCCACCTGTTTAGCTTTTCCCGTCGGTGCGGTAATTGTCAAAGATCGGCAGGTTTTAGCCACGGGTTACAATGGTTCTCCATCGGGAACGGTTCATTGTACTGCCCAGGGTTTTTGTTATCCCGGTTTGGGAACCTGTCGAGAATCCGGAGAAATACCCTCTCGGGCAATTCATGCCGAAGCTAATGCGATCGCTCAAGCGGCCAAACACGGTATTTCTACCCAAGGAGCTAGTATTTACGTTACTTTAGAACCCTGTATTTCCTGTTTAAAACTAATTATTTCTTCGGGAATTAAAGAAGTTTTTTACGAAGCGGATTTTAATAG
>NZ_JADEXI010000014.1:0-22828 GCF_015207185.1 Microcystis sp. LEGE 08355
TCCTTAATCAGATTATTCAAAATGACTACTTCCAGAAATTCTTTCTGTCTTAAAATATAATTTAATGAATGAGCATCGGTATCATAAATATTGATATCATCGGAAATCATAACTTCGTTTCCAATTTTGATAGAATTAGCTGATCTAATTCGAGTTTTCTCACCAATATAACAATTTTTACCTATTTCTATTTTTCCACCATGAGCAAATAAAAATAATTCACCCAATATGACGGTATTCTCTCCAATTTGAATTAGACTTTTATCCTCCCTACAGTTTATACACTTTCCGATAAATTTGACGGAACTGTGAAATGTAGCATTGTCGGAAATTTTTTTATGTTTTTCGATACGTTCTTGTTCTTCTAAAAATTTTGAAATTAATAAATATAATTTATGTTTTAAGTTAAACATAATATTGTTCTCGTGAAATTAATGAAGGGATGAGATAAGCTGGTGCAATTCAGCTTATTGGGTATGATTAAATCGACATTTATTGTGTTAAAAACCCACTTTTAGTAAAATAGGCAAAATAAGTTTTTAACAATTTGTGATCAATCGGGGGAAAATTAAAGGCCGTACCCTTTAACCCCATTACCGTATTTTGAGAATCCAACTCGGGGGAATAACCTGCCGATAAATTTTCATCTGAAAAAATATCTAACACCGGAGATAAAGCATTATCTGTATTAATTTTACATTGTTCGGTTAAATGCGATCGCCATTTTTCAAAAGAAACCAACTGCAACGGATAACCCATTTCCCGAACACAATCAAATAAGTCACGATTTAAGGTTGGGTGAGAATTCAACAAATGAAATGCTTTCCCTAAAGAGCTTTCTTGACTGGCTAAATGTACAATTGCACCACTCACATAATCCACAGGAGTGAGGTCGTCTGTACTGTCACCAAAATCAGGAATCATTCCTAATTGAATACAGCCTTTAATCAGACGACAAAACAAATCTTCTCTATTACAAATTCCAGTTTTACTATGTCCAATAATTCGAGATGCTCTAAAAATTGTAATCGGAAGTCCCCGCTTTCGAGCTTCCATGATTAATTTTTCGGCAACCCATTTACTTTGAGTATAACCAGCATTGAGTCCATGATTTATACCTAGAGGATCAGATTCTTGAATTAAGTTTCCTTGAGCATAACTGGGGGAAAAAACAGAAGTTGTCGAGACAAAATGAACAGGTTTAGTTTTAATTAAGCACGCTAATCTCAAGATTTCTGCTGTTCCTAAAACATTAGTGGGTTTCAGTATTGAATAGGGATAAATGGCATTAACCCAAGCTCCATTATGATAAATCACATCAATTTGATTGGCTAATTCCAGAAAATCAGGTTGACACATTCCTAAACGTTGTTGGGATAAATCACCAATGACAGGAATAATACGAGAGCTTTTCTGTTCATCCCATAATTGAAAGGTTTTTAATTTCTGGTAAATTTTCGCTTGAGCTTGTTCTAAATCTTTGTCTCGAATTAAACAATGAATATTAGCTTCTGTTTTATCCAACAATTCAGCTAATAAATGAATTCCCAGAAAACCCGTAGCTCCTGTTAGCAAAATATCAGCAGGTTTTTGAGGAAAGAAAGTCAGAATATTCTGCGGTTGAATGGAGGGATCTAAGGTGATTTCAACTTGCCAATGTGGGATTTGATCACTCTCAATTTTATCAGATAAATTCAAGTCTAAATTAGAGGATAATTCTGCTACCGTCGGTTCTGAAAAAAGATAATTTAAAGGAATATTAATAGCTAATTGTTCTCGCAGTCGAGAAATCACTTGGGTAGCTTTTAAAGAATGGCCACCTAAGTCAAAGAAATTATCGAAAATACTAATTTGCTTTAACCCTAAAACATCTTGCCAAATCTCAGCAACAATTTTTTCTGTAGCTGTTCGGGGTGCAATCATCCTTTTTTGATCCTGACTTGCGGTAGGTGCGGGTAAAGCGTTACGATCAATTTTTCCACTACTCATTAAGGGCAATTCTTGAAGCTGTACAAAGAAAGCTGGAATCATATAATCTGGTAATTTATGTTTGAGAAAACTCCGCAATTTTGCAGGATCAATGGATGGGGATTTTGGCACAATATAAGCAACTAATTGTTTATTATTTGTTTGATCTTCTCTAACAATTACCGCCGTCGCTCGGACATCTGGGTATTCAGTTAATACGGCTTCAATTTCGCCAATTTCAATACGAAACCCTCGAATTTTGACTTGATTATCAATGCGTCCTAAAAACTCTATATTTCCATCGGGTAAATAACGAGCTAAATCTCCAGTTTTATAGAAACGTTGATATTCTGATGAATTAAAAGCATGAGTAATAAACTTTTCACGGGTTAAATCATTGCGATTGAGATAACCTTTGGCCAAACCTAAACCTCCAATTAACAGTTCTCCTGGTATTCCAATCGGGACTTGTTGACAATAGCGATCACAAATATAAACCTGTGTATTTGTAATCGGTTTACCAATGGCAACAGAATGAATTTGAGCAATTTTATGACTCAAATTGGGATTAAAAACCGTGGTGGTTATCGTAGCTTCTGTCGGTCCATAGGCATTCAACCAAGTGATATCTTCTCGTTGACTATTTGATAGGATTTTTTGCCATAATATTAATCGCTCTGCTAATACTTCTTCACTTCCTGTAATCACTAAGCGTAGGGTTTCTGGTAAAGTTATTAAAGTTTGAGATAAATCTAATACCCATTCATGCCAATAAGTAGCCGGAAGATTAATTATCGTTAAACGATTGTGCTGAATAAATTGAGTAAAATCAGCTAAAGAAGTGAACATTAATGCAGGACGCATGACTAAAGTTGCACCCGTTAAAAAGGTTGGATAAATTTCTTCAGCAGCTACATCAAAGGTAAAAGAAGCAAATTGTAAAATTCGATCACGACTTGTTAAATCATAGGCTTTAATGATTCCTAAGCTATGATTAACTAAACTTTGATGTTCAATCATAACCCCTTTAGGAGTGCCTGTTGAACCAGAGGTATAAATAATATAAGCTAAATTATTTGGCTGAATAGGGTTAAATAAATTGTTTTGACTTTGACTAGCAATTGAGTTTTCTTCAGTATCCAGACAAACTACTTTTGCTTGATGATTACGGAATAAATTAATCAAGGTATTTTGAGTGATTAATACCGAGACTTGAGCATCATTTAAGATATAGTTTAAACGCTCTTGGGGATAATTGGGAGCTAGAACAAGATAAGCAGCACCCGTTTTAATAATTGCCAAAAAACTGATAATAATAGATACAGATTGTTCTAAACAAATACCCACTAATGATTCAACTTTAACCCCCTTAGATTGGAGATAATGAGCTAATTGATTGGCACGATCATTTAAGTCTTGATAGGTAACTTTTTCCTTGCCCCATTCTATTGCGATCGCAGTTGGAGTTTTTAAAACTTGATGTTCAAATAATTCATGAATACAAACCTTGGGATTTTCAGCAATATTAGTCTGATTCCATTGAGCTAATAACTTTTGTTCTGATAAAGGTAAAATAGGTAATAATTCAATCGATTGTTCAGGATTAACGGCAATTCCTTCTAATAAAGTTTTAAAGTGGGTAATCATGCGCTCAATTGTGTCTTGATTAAACAATGCGCAATTATAATCAAACGATCCAACTAAACCCGCCGCCGTTTCTTGCATGGCTAAGGTTAAATCAAATTGAGCAATTAAAGCATTCATCATAACGGGAGTTAATTTTAAATCCGCCATCGAAAAATGATTAATGTGCAGCATATCTTCCCAAGAAAACATCACTTGGAATAAAGGAGTATAACTTATATTTCGTTGAGGATTTACCGCTTCTACCACCTTCTCTAAGGGTAAATCTTGGTGTTCATAAGCTTCTAAAACTACTTGTTTGACTTGATTTAATAAAGCTTTAAACGAGAGATTTTCTTTAAACTGAGTCCGAATGGGTAAGGTATTAATAAAGCAACCAATTAAGGGTTCAATTTCAGGAAATTGTCGATTTCCACTAGGAATTCCAATCACAATATCTTCTTGACTGCTATAACGATATAATAAAATATTAAAAGCCGTTAACAGCGTCATATTCAAAGTAGCGGTTGACGTTTGGCTAATATTTTTCAGGTTTTGGCTTAATTCTGGACTTATTTTAAATGTACAATTATTGCCTTTAAACGTTTGTATGGGAGGACGAGGATGATCAGTGGGAATTTCTAATAAGGGTGGAATTCCCGTTAATTGTTGTTGCCAATAATTAACTTCCTGGGTGAGTTTATCTCCTTGTAACTGTTGTCTTTGCCAAACGGCAAAATCACCATATTGAATAGGTAAATCGGGTAAAGGATTAGATTGTTTTTGTAAAAAAGCTTCATATAAACGAGAAAGTTCTTGTAGTAAAACTTTCATTGACCAGCCATCAAAAATAGAATGGTGTAAACTCAAAAATAAAAGATAAGAGTCAGCTTTTAATTTAACCAAAAAAGTCCGCATTAAAGGAGCTTGGGTTAAGTCAAAGGGAGTATAAATTTCTTGTTCGGTTAATCGCTCTAATTCTTGAGTTTGTTCCCTAGAAGATAAGGACTGTAAATCCACTAAAGGCAAATTTAACTGAATTTTTGGTTTAATAATTTGTCGGGGAATTTCGTCAACTTCTTGAAAACAAGTTCGCAACAATTCATGACGTTGCATAATAGTTTCTAAAGCTTTTCTAAAGATATCAATATCCAAATTTCCGTCAATTTGAAAGCGAAACGGCATATTATAGGTATAGCCGTTAGCTTCTAATTGGTACAAAAACCAAAGTCGTTCTTGAGAAAAAGAAAGCGGTACAAGTTGAGACGGATTCCTAGTAGGTATCGTATTTGTTTTTACACCGATTCCTTTTTTTTGTAGTAACAGCTTGAGTAATTTCTGTTTGTCTTGAGAGTTATGGTTCATTTTTGACATGGGTTAAATAGGATTAATTTAGTGAAGGTTGGTTTGATGGATACAAATCAACCTAAAAATTGTTTAATTATTGATGCTAAATAGCGGTATAACCTCCATCTACCATTAAAATTGCTCCAGTGACATAAGAGGAAGCTTCGGACGCTAAAAACACGACAGGGCCAATTAACTCTTCTAAATCTCCGGTTCGTTTCATGGGAATTCTAGTATATAATTCGTCCATTTCATTGGAAGTTGAACGTAAACCTTCTGTTCCTTCCATCATATTATTCATATACCCCGGTGCAAAAGCATTGACTCGAATTTTGTGACTAGCTAATTCGACCGCTAGGGATTTTACTAATTGATTGACACCACCTTTTGCGGCGCTATATGCTCCTGAAGATTTGGGAACAGCAACGAAAGCACAGATAGAAGAATTCATAATAATTGAACCTGCTGTTCCTTGTTTGATCATTTGTTTGGTTGCGAGTTGAGCGCAATTAAAATAACCTTTTAAGTCAACATTAATAACCTGATCCCATTCAAATTCCTCTAATTCATCAGTGTTTTTGAGAATTTCAACCCCTGCATTACAGACCATAATATCGAGTTGACCATAATGAGCAACCGCCTGGTTAATTAAATTCTGACAAGCTTGACGTTGACGAACATCGGTCTTAATTGCGATGGCCTCACCTCCTGCTTCTTGAATCAGTTGAACCGTTTGTTCAGCACCAACTTGATTAATATCACCAATTACCACCTTAGCTCCAGCTTGTGCTAACCCTTGCGCTAATACCCGACCAATTCCTCGGGCAGCACCCGTGATAATTGCAACTTTACCTGTTAAATCAAAGAGATGATTTGTCATTTTTTTTCCTTCAGTTTAAATCAATGTCCATTATAGAAAGATTAAGTCATTTAGGTTCAGCTTTGAGATAATAAAGCTTGAACTTCTTCTGGTGAAAGTTGGGAAATTTCTTGAACTGTTACGGCAATTTCATTCAGTAACCCTTCATTCCCCACTAATTCAATCATGACTTGAGTTAATTGGCTGATAGTTGAGTGATTAAAAAGTTGACGCACAGAAATTTCAATTTCTAAGGTTTGACGGATTTTACTAATCAGTTGAATTGCTTTTAAAGAATGCCCACCTAACAGAAAGAAATCGTCTTCAATCCCAACTCGTTCGACTTCTAAAATTTCTGCCCAAATTTCTGCTAAAACTTCTTCAATTGCAGTTCGAGGAGCGACATAATTTTGAGTTAACGATAAGGGGTTTTTATCGGGTATTGGTAAGACTTTTCGATCAACTTTACCGTTAGGACTGAGTTGAAAAGATTCCATCACCACAAAAGCAGAGGGAATCATATAATCGGGTAGCCAGTTTTCAAGGAAATGACGTAATTCAACTTGGTTTACGGTTTCACCTGGACGGGGAATAAAATAAGCGGCTAAATATTTTTCTCTAGCTGTTTCTCCCTGAACTGTAGCAATGGCTTGGGCAATTTGAGGATGTTGATTTAAAATAGTTTCTACTTCCCCTAATTCAATTCTATAACCTCTAACTTTCACCACATCATCAATTCTTCCTAAATATTCAATGTCTCCATTGGGTAAATAACGAGCTAAATCTCCAGTTTTATACAGCAATGAATTATCGCTAAAGGGATTAGGAATAAATTTTTCTTGGGTTAATTGGGGATTGTTGAAATAACCCCGCGCTAAACCGCCACCCGCAACATATAGCTCCCCAGTCACTCCGATAGGTACGGGTTGAAGATGGGAATTTAAAATATAAACTTGCACATTAATTGCGGGTTTACCAATGGGAATATACTTCGGCCAAAGCTCAGGATTGGGGTCAAATGTATAACTGGTAACGATATCCGCTTCTGTGGGGCCATAATAATTGTAAAGGGTACAATGTTCGAGTTTTTTGAATACAGAAATCATCGCTGGGGTAATTTGTAATTGCTCTCCAGCTGAAATAATTTCACGCAAGTTAGCAAATAAGTAGGTTTCCTCACTATAGGTTTCAATTAATTGCTGTAATAAAGTAACGGGCAAAATCGCTTTATGAATGGGGTTATTTGCCAACAATTGACTTAATTTAGCAAGGTCTAAGCGAGAATCTTCTGGAACAATAAATAAGCTTCCCCCTAAACACAAAGCGGCAAAGATTTCGTGATAGCTGACATCGAAATTAAAGGGAGCAAATTGTAAGAAATTCCTTGCAGATGACATTTTTACTTGATGATGCTCAATAATATTTGTTAAGGATTGATGCAGGATCATAATCCCTTTGGGCACACCCGTAGAGCCTGAACTATAAATAATATAGGCCAAATCCTTTAAACTCACGGGGTTGTCAAGATTAGTCTTGGGTTCTAAGGCAATTTCTGACCCTTGTTCATCCAATAAAATCCGTTGAGAAATGGTTTCACTGTTTAAGAGAGATTGACAATCTTTTTGGGTTAATAAGGTTTGAAGTTGGGTGTCTTGTAGGATGTAAGAAAGTCTTTCTTGAGGATAGGTTGGGTCTATGGGAACACAAACACCGCCTACTTTTAACACCGCTAAAATGGCAATTACCATATTAACAGACCGTTCTAAACAAATCCCCACTAAAGATTGAGAACTCACCCCAATTTTTTGTAAATAATGAGCCAATTGATTAGCAGATTCATTCAGTTCTTGGTAGGTTAATTGTTGCTCTTGAAAAACAACGGCAATGGCTGAAGTAGTTTTGAGATTTTGTTGCTCAAATAATTCATGAATGCACTGTTTTAGGGGAGTTTCGGGTGCAGTTTTATTCCATTCAATTAATAATAATTGACGTTCAGCTTCCGTTAATAAAGGTAAGTCTTGAATCCGACGATGGGGATTAATGGCGATTCCTTCTAATAAGGTTTTAAAATGACCTAACATCCGTTCAATGGTGTCATTCTCAAATCGTTCTTGAGGATAAATAATTTTAATACTTAAGGCTTCTCCAGGGGTGACAATAACCGTTAAGGGATAATCAGCATTGCCATAATCTTGCATTTCACCGACTTGTAAACCGCCTAAATTATCACTATCATTGTCGCTAAAGGGTAAATTTTCAAAGACAACAAAACTTTCAAAAACTGAATGAGGAGCAGGAATTTCACTCCATTTTTGAATATCAATTAGAGAACTATAACTATATTGCTCTCGTTCTAAATGCTCTTGTTGTAATTGTTGAAACCAAGTTAATAATTCAAGTTGAGGCTCAATTTGGAGGCGAACGGGTAAGGTATTTAAAAACATCCCCACCATCGATTCAATTCCTGTAAAATTGGGCGGTCGTCCCGAAACGGTTGCCCCAAATACAATATCAGATTCACTACTATAATGATGTAATAATAAAGCCCAAGCTCCTTGAATTAGGGTAGAAAGAGTAAGGCGATGTTCTTGGGCGAGTAATTTCAGACGACTGGTAGTTTCTGGAGAAAGTTTTGATTTTTGATCAAGATAATTTTTACTTTGAGTAACAAGAGGATTTAACGGTTTATCAACGACTAATGGAGTTGGAGAGGTAAAACCTTGAAGATTTTGTCGCCAAAAGCGTTCGGACTGAGTTTGCTCTTGCTCTTGTACCCAATTAATATAGTCTTGGTAAGGGCGAGGTGTGGATAAATTGACGGGTTGATGGTTGATGAGTCCAGCGTAAAACTCGAAAACTTCTTTCAACAAAATTGCTGTTGACCAACCATCTAATAAAATATGATGCCCAGTATGGATAAATTCATATTTTTGATCTTCGACTTGAATTAAATGACATCGAAGTAAGGGGACTTTATCTAATTCAAAATATTGCTCTTTATCAGAGGTTAATAATTCCTGCAATTTAGTTTCTTGTTTGGCGGGAGAATGCGCTCGCCAATCATAATTAAACCAAGGTAAGGTGACATTTTTTCTAACCACTTGTAAAGGCTGTTTGGTTTTTTTCCATGCAAAACAAGTCCGTAAAATACTATGTCTATCTACTACTTTTTGCCAAGCTTGTTGGAACGCATTAATATCTAAATTGCCTTGCAATGTGATTTGAATTTGTGATAAATACGTCTTTGATTCTGGATTATATAAAGAATGAAACAGCATCCCCTGCTGCATGGGAGAAAGGGGATAAATGGATTCAATATCTTTTTTACTAACCCTAGATTGTTGAGGTATTACCATTATTTTTCCCAATAGATTAAATAAAAATGTGCGTGAGTTTATTGCATAAAATTTTATGCAATAAACCTGATAAACTTAGAACGAATTACCTTTAACTTTGACTAGACCACTTGAGTTTAAATTTGTTAATTTATTCTCCTTAATTTTTTCGAGATGATCACTTAAATATTTGGTGGTCAAAGAATGTTCTATCCTACTCAAATAATAAGGTTGAGTAGGATTAATTTTATCCCAAATTTTGGCAACAATTTCTGGGTTTGAATTATGAACATGATACACCACTTTTTCTGGAAAAGTTTTTTTAATAGCAAGATAAAGATTAACAGAACCAACTTTACCCATTTGAGCAACTAGGATCACCGAAGGTTGTTGAAGCTCCTGTTCAAATTTGCGTGGCAGCCTGCAAATATTAAATTTATTAATAATATCGAAAAAAATGGGAAAGTTACGAGTATCTTTAGTAGGATAATAGGGAACAAATTTGTCTAACATTTGAGATTTAGATTGGCTATTCATGACCCTTGTGGTTGTGGATTTTTACTTGATGGATAACTTTAAAATGCTGACGAGGATAAACCTCCATCAAGGGTAATAGTAATTCCCGTTATATAACTCGCACATTCTGAAGCTAAAAACACAACGAGATTAGCAAATTCTTCAGTCGTACCAATTCGATTCATGGGAATTGTTTTTAGAATTCCTTCTCGGATTAAATCTGGGGTCGTTCCCTCCTTTTTGGCATAAATTTCTAAATATTCTCGATGTCTAGGGGTGTCAATAACGCCGGGGTTAACACTATTAATTAAAACATTATAGGGGGCGGTTTGTCTAGCTACTGATTTGGTAAAATTCATTAAAGCTGCATTGACAACACCCGATTTAACTAAACGAGGGGATGGCTCTTTTCCCGATGTCCCAATGATATTAACAATTCTTCCCCAATGTTGTTTTTTCATAATCGGTAATACTAAATTGGTTAAGCGAATATAACCGATTAATTTTCCTTGAAAAACGTTTAACCAATCTTCATCGGAAAGGTTTTCAATTAAATTTTCAGCAAAGTTAGCTCCTTCAGAATTATTGACTAAAATGTCAATTTTGCCGTATTGATTTAAAGAGTCTTGTATTAATTGTTCAGAATCTTGAGCTTGATGGACATCAGCCACTAAACGCAGAATTTGTTGGGAAGGATAAGCTTGAACCAGAGATTGATAAGCTTGTTCTAAGCGTTGGGAATTGCGACCACAAATAATTAAGTGACAGCCTTCTTCTGCTAATTTTTCAGCAATGGTAAACCCAATTCCCGCACTACTTCCCGTAATCAAAGCCACTTTATCTTTTAATCCTAAATCCATAAACTTTGTCCTAGCATTTTGTGGTTAAACTTAAAATCATAAAACGAACTAAATTAAAATTTTAATCAAATTAATATCTTGTTTCGATGAATTATATCCCTTTTTTAAAACTTTTGAAGGAGCATAATAAATTTGACCATATTCTAAAAACTGTTCTTCATTTTCTATGAAAATTTCTAATTTTCCATTCAAAATAAATCCGATTTCTTCTTGCTCACCTTGATGTGGGGGAATGAAATAACCAGAAGGGATTTTCATCATGACAATTTCAAACCAAGAACCCTTAACAGATTGACAAGGTAAATGAGTGATTTTATCTTGGTTGTTGGATAGTGTTAATAAAACATCTTCTGACGGTAAAGCAGAGGTAATCCGTTTAAGATCAAATCCAATCATCGGTTCTGATAAAGGATTAAAAGCACCATGAGGAATATTGCCATCAGCTATATAAACATCTTGCAAAGGTCTTAAGGGTTTAATCAAATCTTTAATATACAGTTCTAGTTCTGCTGAGAATACCATGCCAATTTGACTTTCAGGATGTTGGTGGGATTCAAGTTTAGCATTAGGAGCTATAACGTATAATTGAAAAATGGTATCTTGGCATTGAAAAACCTCTAATTCTACATGAGGATTGAGTTTAAGAGGATCGGGAATTGGGAAAAATTCAGACATGATTTTAGGGTACAGGTTCAAAATGAAATTGAGAGGTTAAATCTCAATTATTTTTATGTGATGAAGGCAACTATTTTGAGCGGATAGGTAGCTTTTTTAGGTATGCACTGGTAAATAAATACTTTGAATCATGGTGTTTTCCTTTTTGTGAAATAAAGACCAACTCATCTCAATTTTACCATATTGTGAAATAAATTCTAAATCATATTCTCGGAGGGCATTTTCATTGGTAATGGCTAAATCTGCCAACCCTTGTTTAACTTGAATAGCGGCCACACTGGTAGAATTGACAAATTTGATTTTAATCTTATTTTGATTCAGGTCGCCAGGTAATAAATAGGGAAGTAAAGGAAGAGGAGCGGGATGAGTGACCAGGGTACAATTTTCTAAAACGATTTCTTCATTTTTTCGCTTGGCTAATCCGTAAACGGGTGTGGGATAGGTGAATATAAAACCTAGTTTAAAACTCGGTTCCATATAGAAATCATTAATTCTTTCATAGGCATGGGGTACTAACGCCAAATCTATCTGATTGTCGAGTAAAGATTCCTTTAAATCTGTAAAGCTATCAAATAAATGACTACTAACCGAAATCTGTTGTAATTTCCATTGAGAAATTAGATAATTTAAGGTTTGTTCGCTGCTGGTTTCTTTGGGTCCCAAAGTGCCAACGCTTAAAGTTTTGACATCAAGCTGGGGATAATACAATTCCATTGAAAACTTTAACATGGTTTTAAGGCTCCTGAATGTTTAAGGGCGGATAAATTAGGATTTCCGGTACAAAATAAAACAATTTCAAGTTCAGCAATTAAAAATTTTACTAACTCATCAACGGCGGCTTCTGATTCAATCGCTCCTACCAGAAACGGTCGAGCTAACCCTCCTAAATCGGCTCCTAGAGCGATAGATTTGGCAATATCTAAGCCATTTTTTAAGCCACCAGAAGCAATTAAAGGAATGGTTGAATTCATAGACCGAATGGCAGTAATACATTCAGCCGTAGGCAAACCCCAATCGGCAAAAACTTGTCCGAGATGCCTTTGTCTGTTGTCTTTGGCTCTTTGGCTTTCGACTTTGGCCCAGGACGTGCCTCCGGCCCCCGCCACATCAATCGCGGCGACTCCGGCTTCAATTAATTGTTTGGCCATCACCGCAGAGACGCCATTTCCGACTTCTTTGGCGATGACGGGAACGGGCAATTGAGCGCAAATTTGCTGAATTTTAGCGAGTAACCCTTTAAAATTAGAATCGCCTCGCGATTGCACCCATTCTTGTAAAGGATTGAGATGGAGAATTAAGGCATCAGCTTCTAATAATTCCACCAATTTTAAACAGTCTTCTAAACCGCAGCCGTAATTTAACTGTACAGCCCCTAAATTCGCTAACAGGAGAATATCTGGCGCCAGAGAACGGACTGCAAAGGTCGGCGCTAATTCCGGTTGTTCGAGTGCAATGCGTTGAGAACCCACCCCCATCGCTAAACCATAACGTTGAGCGACCGTTGCCAATCGAGTATTGACTAAATGAGCTAATTCTGTTCCTCCGGTCATGGAAGAGATGAGAATTGGAGCTTTTAAAGATTTCCCCAAAAAGGTTGTCCCCAGTTCAATATCGCTACGGTCAAGTTCAGGAAGACAACAATGGGTAAAACGATATTTTTCTAAACCGCTTGTAAGTTGTTGAAATTCTACATCTTCTTCGATACAAACTCGCAGATGTTCGCTTTTACGATTTTCAATTTCACTGGGAAGATTAGGTGATGGCATAGTTGTTATCAAGCAGGAGGGTTAAACATTAAATTGAGTTTAAAAATCGAGTTCTGAAAGCAGTTCATCTAGTTCTACCTGATTAAGATCCGCATCGGGAAAATCCGATGGAGTATAGCCTCCTTCTGCTGATAAACAATGGTTAATCAGGCTTTCTAAAGAATCTCGATAAGCAGCAGCTAAATTTTTGATCGTTGTTTGATGATGAAAATTCTCACTATATTGCCATTCTATATCAAGTTGCCCATCAACCACAATTCCATGAATCGCAATTAAATGGGAACGTTGTCCCAAAGGACTATGAATCGAACCACTGGACTCTTGAGATAATTTCCAGCCTATCTCGCCGATTTGATGGCTGGTAAATTGACCTAAATAATTAAAGCTGACTTGAGCTTTTGGATAGTTTTTTAACGGGGATTGAATTGTTAAATCTGAGTTGAGATAATATCCAATTCCATAATCAAATCCTCGATTCGGAATTTGTCGTAATTGCTCTTTAATGGACTTGAGACACTCCCCCGGATGGTGAAGATTTTCTAAGGTCAAAAAGACGGGGAAAATACTGGTAAACCAACCCACAGTTCGAGATAAATTCACGGATTCAATTACATTTTCTCTTCCATGACCTTCCATGTCAAGCAAAAGCTTATAACTTCCTGTCCAACGGCCAAAAGCTTGGACTAAAGCGGTTAATAAAATATCATTAATTTGGGTGTTATAAGCTTGCGGAACCTCCTGTAAGAGTAAGCGGGTTTGTTCTTCGGTTAAGGTGAAAGAAACCGTTTTTGCATGGGCAACAATGTTGGACTGAGCTTCACCTTGACAGTCCAAAGGAAGAGGAGAAATTGAGGGAAAATCACGGTTTAGCCAATACTTGAATTGAGCGTGAAATTCTGGGGTTGTAGCATAGTTTTGCAGTTCCTCAGCCCAAGTTTTAAAAGAACTGGTTTTAGGAGGAAGTTGCAGAGGCTTTTGGTTTTCTAATTGCTGGTAAATAGTGACGAAATCTTCGAGGATAATCCGCCAAGAAATTCCATCTACTGCTAAATGATGAATCACAATTAACATTTTTCCACTCTCAGCCAAGGCGAAGAAAACCACCGCCATTAAGGGTCCTTCCTCTAAATCCAGAACCCGTTGTTGAACCTCGGAAATTTCTGCTATCTTGGTCAATTGTTCATCGCAAGATAGATGGGATAAATCCACCTTTTCAAAGGCAAAATTATTGCAATCATCGCTGTGATTTTGTTGCCATTGTTCCCCTTGTTGCACAAACCGTAACCGCAAAGCATCATGGTGATAGAGTAATTTAGAAATAGTTTGTTTTAATAAATCTGGTTGTAGATTATTGGGAACCTCTAACAAGATAGATTGATTAAAGTGATGACGTTCGGTCCAATTTTGTTCAAAAAACCATTTTTGAATCGGCGTTAACGGGACTTCACCTGTAACTAATCCCTGGTCAATTTCAGTGATAGCAGTTGTCTCCGCTACGGTGGCTAATTGAGCGATAGTTTGATGACTAAATAATTGTTTAGGAGTAATTTGTAATCCCACTTGATTAGCTTTAGCGACAATTTGAATGGCGATAATTGAATCGCCTCCTAATTCAAAGAAATTCTCATTAATACTAATTTGATTTTGACCTAAAACTTCCTGCCAAATTTGGGCTAGAATTGTTTCTTTCTCGGTACTAGGAAGAAGATAATTTTCTAATTCATTAACATCAATTTCTGGTCTAGGTAAAACACTGCGATCAATTTTTCCATTCTGATTAAGAGTAAAAGCATCTAAGAAAATCAAGAAAGCAGGAATCATATAATTGGGCAGCTTTTCTTGGAGAAAAATTCGTAATTCTGGCTGAGTGAGTTGTTTATCTTTCGGAACAACATAAGCATACAAACGCTTGATTCCAAGTAGATCTTCTCTGGCGATAACAATTCCATCTTTGACTTGAGGATGCTGAAATAAAACGGCTTCTATTTCGCCTAATTCAATTCTAAAACCTCTGATTTTTACCTGATGATCAATCCGTCCAATAAATTCAATATTCCCATCGGCTAAATAGCGTACTATATCACCTGTTTTATACAGACGTGCTGACGAATCTTGACTAAAAGGATTGGGAATAAATTTTTGTTCAGTTAAGTCAGGACGATTGAGATAACAACGGGCTAAACCATCACCACCAATATGCAATTCGCCTTTAACACCAATAGGAACAGGTTGCAAATAGGGATCAAGAATATAAATTTCTGTATTAGCTAAAGGACGACCAATTGGAATAGTTGTAGCTTCTGAAGGAATATTTTTAATTAAATACCAAGAGGTAAAAGTTGTGCTTTCTGTTGGCCCATAAACATGAAGTAAATTTTGAGCGGTTCCTTTATTAAGGGATTCTTTGACCCATTGAGGATCAACTGCTTCGCCACCAAAAAGTAAATATCTTAAGCTTTGAAAAGCATGGGGAATAGTCTGAACTAACTGATTAAATAACGCTGTCGTTAAGAATAAAATAGTAATTTGATATTTTTGGAGAAAATGAACAAATTTTTCAGGAGAAAGAACTATATCTTTATCTACTCCTATTAACTGTGCGCCATGTATCAGCGCCCCCCAAATTTCAAAAGTAGCGGCATCAAAAGAAGGATTAGAAACCTGAGCCATTCTATCAGTTGGTTTTAAATATATATAGTTAGTATTACAGACTAAACGAGTCACTCCTCGATGGGGAATAGCAACTCCTTTAGGTTTACCTGTAGAACCTGAAGTATAGATGACGTAGGCTAAATTCTCAGCGTTAACATGACTGAGAGGATTCTGTTTACTTTGTTGTTTAATTGGGTCTTCATCTTGTTCTAAACAAATCAATTGATTGACTGTTGTTGGTAGTTTTTTGATGAGGTGCTGTTGCGTTAATAAAATTTTGATTTCAGCATCATTTATGATAGATTCAAGTCGTTCTTCGGGATAGCTTGTGTCCAGTGGTACATAAGCTCCTCCAGCTTTTAAGATTCCTAAAAATCCAATAATCATTAAGGGTAATCGCTCGACACAAATCCCAATTAATTGATCTGGTTTAACCCCTAATTTTTGTAAATAACGGGCAATCTGATTGGCTTTTTGATTTAACTGTTCATAGGTGAGGGATTGTTCTCCATCGATGACCGCTATAACATCAGGTGTTTTAACAACCTGTTCTTCAAATAACTGATGAATACAGTAATGATCAGGATAAGACGTTTGAGTTTGATTCCATTCTACTAATAATTGTTGTTCTTCCGATTCAGTCAGTAACGGTAATTTCCCGACGGTTTGCTGAGGATTGGCTACAATCCCCTTTAATAAAGTTTGGAAATGACCCACCATGCGGGTAATTCTTTCGGCGGTAAATAGGTCGCTATCATATTCCCAAAAACCTTCTAAATAAGCTCCTTTTTCGGTTTCGATTTCCTCTAAAACTAAGCTGAGATCAAATTTAATTCTCTGGTTTTCAACGGCTAGATATTGAGCTTTTAAATTGGGTAATTCTAAAGCATTGAGGGGGGCATTTTGCAGCGCAAACATTACCTGAAATAAGGGATTATAACTTAAACTTCGTTCGATTTCTAACCCATCAACCACTTGCTCAAAGGGTACATCTTGATTAGCATACGCTTCTAAAACAACATTGCGAGCTTGCTGTAATAATCCCGAAAAAGTCGGATTTCCTTCTAGGGAATTCCGCAGCACTAAAGTATTGACAAAAAAACCAATCAAAGGTTCAATTTCTTGTCGGTTTCGGTTGGCGGTGGGTGTCCCGATTAAAATATCATCTTGACCACTATAACGAAAGAGTAAAGTGTTTAAAGCAGCCAGTAATGTCATAAATAAAGTCACCCCCGACTTTTGGCTCAAAAGTTTCAGTTTTTCGGTGAGTTCTGAGTCAATTTGAAACGAGATACTATGACCTCGAAAATTGGGAGTAGCTGGACGGGGTTTATCGGTTGGAAGTTCTAATAAAGGAGGAGCAGCCGTTAATTGTTTTTTCCAATAATTTAACTGATTTTCTAAGATTTCACCTTGTAACCATTGTCTTTGCCATACCGCAAAATCCGCATATTGTATGGCTAATTCGGGTAAATCTACGGTTGAATTGGATAAAAGTGCTTGATAAAATTTAGATAATTCTTTAAATAAAATGCCCTTTGACCAACCATCGATAATAATATGATGGAAAACGTTGACTAAAATATAATTTTCATATCCCAGATCAAACAGAGTACATCGTAATAGGGGAGATTGGGTTAAATCAAAGGGTTTTTGTAGTTCTTCAATAATCTGTTTATCAATTTGATCTTGGGGGATATCTTTTAAATTAACAACTAATAATTTAATCTTCAGAGATGGAGCAATTTTTTGAATAGGTTTTCCTTCAACCATTGGAAAGCTTGTGCGTAAGCTCTCATGCCGTTGAATAATAGCATTAATCGTTTGCTCTAAAATATCAATGTTTAGGCGTCCCGTTAAACGGATAGTTAAGGCTTCATTATAAGCCGAATTTTGCTGATCCATCTGATAGAGAAACCACATTCTCTGTTGAGCAAAAGATAGGGGTAAATCCTCAGTTCTGGTAACGGTATTAATGACCGATTCAAGGGGTTTAGACGGTGTTGTTGCACTTCTTAAAAAAGTGAGAATTTCTGGTTTTCTTGTCCCGATTTCTTGCTTAATTTCTGGTGTCATTGCTCCTTGGGGAGCTTGATATTTTAACTTTTCTTCCTCAAGCCAAAGCTTGATGTCTAAACTATTTAAGTAAGATAAAAATTCTGCGACTTTCATTAATAGTATCCTTTTCCCTAATTGATGTTCTGGTATTTTTGGAATGGGGGGGTGATGTTTGGCTGGGTTCAGTAGCTCAAGCTAGAGCTACTGTTAGAGATATAATCAACGGTTCTCATAAATTTAAGTACCCTCAAAGACTAAACACTATAGACCAAACAAAAATTATCAATGGTAGGGAGTCGGTGGTTATTGTTAAAGTCAGTTGCTATGGGAGCAACCGCTTACATACTCCACAAAAAGACTGTTTTAAACAGAAACTATTTATAGCATATTCTGGATGATAAATTTTAGTGATGGATACAATTTTTTACATTTTTTCCAAAATGGCTCTGAAAAGCTTAAATTTTAGTTAAGCTATTTTCATAATTCTCCTTCTTCATAATTTTCTGAGGCTGCTGCCATAACTTTACCACTTTTGGATACACTGTGACTATTTTTGGCTACATTAAGCACCTCAATCGTTTGAGTTAAACTGGAAACGGTTGGATATTCTAACAAACTGTGCAACGACAATTCTACCGAGAAAACATCGCGTAAACGAGAAATAACTTGACTCGCCAGTAAAGAATGTCCTCCTAGTTCAAAGAAATTGTCATGAATTCCAATTTGAGATAAATTTAACACCTTTTGCCAAATGTTAGCAACTTGACGTTCAGCTTCCGTTCTGGGTGCTATCAATTCGTTATTTTCTTTGCCTTGGAGTTCCTTGAGTAATTGCCGCTTATCAATGTCTCCATTATCCTTAATAGGGAGGGATTGCCGCAACACCAAGGGACATTGATAGGATGTTCCAAATCGATCTTTTAGACTAACATGATTAGGTAGATTGACCGATTGAACTGTAGATTTACGGGTGTAATAAGCCGTTAACTTTTGGCATCCTTCCGACCTAGATGTGAAACGATTAATCTTGCTATTACTCCCATCTAAACCGATCATTAATTGTCTTTGGTTGTGATATAAACTCGTTAGAAATGAGTCTAAACCTTGCCGTACTGTCATATCATAATACCCTTGAGATCGAGTTATGTATTGCATCTGATAACCTTGGCTAATCCCGGTTTCTTGCCAAGTTGTCCAACTATAACAATAACTGGGGAACAAATTCTTAGATTTTTGATAGCTGTTCAAAGACTCAAGGAAACTATTAGCCGCCGCATAGGAACCCAAAGCCGCTCCTCCAAAAAAACTAGCCAAGGAAGAAAAACTAATAAAAACTCCCTGAGATTCTTTGAGGAGTTGATGTAAAACCCAAGTTCCTATTACTTTAGGACGAAGAATTGTCGATAAACCCTCTTGATTTTCGTCCAGAAGTAAACAATCTTTGTAAATTCCAGCCAGATGAATCACCCCATTAAGTTCTCCTTGCCATTGTCTTTTTACCTGTTCTACAGTCTGTTTAACTTGAGGGAAATTAGCCACATCTACCGCTTGATAAATTACTTCTCCCCCAAGGTTTTCTAAAGCTTGGAGACTTTTTATTTTTAAGGATAATTGATCTTCGGTTTTGAGGTACTCACTCCAAAGGTGTTTTTCTGGTAAAGGTGTTTTTCCAATTAACAGTAAACGAGCTTGATAATTTTTGAGCAAATACTGAGCAATTTGTCTGCCAATCCCCCCTAGTCCTCCAGTAATCAGATAAATTCCCCCTGATTTAAAGGGTAATTCCTGTTGGGTGTGTTGAAGTAAATTGACTTTTTCCAAACCTGCGATTAAACGTTTCCCGTTGCGATAGGCAATTTCTCTTTCCTTGGATAAAACCGATAGTTCTTGCAGCAGATAACTGACATTAATTTCGGTTTGATCCAGAGGTAAATCCAGATGACGAGTATTTAACCAAGGAAGTTCTTGAGCTAGGGTTTTGATCAGTCCTAAAACTGGAGATTTTTCATAGGCAATTTCATCGGTGTCTATGACAAGTTGACTATAACTAGAAACAAATAGCAATTGAATTTTTGAGTTAAAATCATGAATTTTAGCTAAAGCTTGAACTAGGAATAATAAATCATAAATTCCTCGCTCTTGTGCTTTTTCTAACTGTTCAATTGTTGAAATTTCTCCCTGATAGTCTTGATAAGTCCCCAGATGAATAATATTGCTAAGGATAATTTTTCGCTCGGATAAAGATGACATTAACTGTTGATAATGATTAGCTGTCCCGGGTCTGAGGGTATAGCAATTTTGACTGATTTGAGAAAATTCTTGCGCTGCTAAAACCGTGATACAGGGTAAGTTTTGACTTTCGATTTTTTCTGCTAAAGATGCTCCTAAACCCAAGCAATCCAGAAAAATTAAAGTACAAAACTTGGAAAGTTCTAGTTTTAAGTTAACTGGGGAACGAGGTTTCCAAACTTTCTGGTAAAACCAATCAGGAAGGGTTTGAGCATTTTCTAACAAAATATCTATTTCTTTTAAAATAGAATTAAATTCTCCATTTCCAAACCGTTTTATTAATTGCGATCGCTGAATTTTACCAATGGAAGTTTTAGGAATCTCCATTTTATTTAAGGGTATTAAATATTCAGGATTAACGCCAAAACTGTTAATTACTTTTCGTCTAATCTTTTTCAGAAGTTCCGCTAGATGCTGGTGGTCAAAGGTTTCTGCACTAAAAAATAAAGCTAATTGATCGGTACTATTCCTAGGATCATAAACAGCACAAGCGGCGGTGTAGGACGCTTGTACCTCTTCAATAGTTTCCACTACAGTTTCAATTTCATGGCTATAATAATTCACTCCATTAATAATAATGGTTTCTTTACTTCTTCCAGTAATGACTAAATGACCGTTACTAATAAATGCTAAATCTCCTGTCTTAAACCAGCCATCTTTTAAGAAAGTGTCTTGATTCGCTTCTGGGTTTTTATAATACCCGGGTGAAACTGGATGTCCTTTAACTTGTAAATGACCAATGGTTTCTTCTGGTAATAGGGAATTATCAGCATTAACAATTCTAATCGATATTCCCGGAATGGGTAATCCTAAATCCGTAAAGGTTGCACCATTGGGATGTTCAGGATGGACTCGTTTTAAGGAAGAATTCAAGGATGATTTATCAACCGTGTGAAAGAGTAATGGCTGTTGTTCTGTCGGCTGATAATAGGTAATTCCTGACCCCATTTCTGCCATCCCAAAAGCAGGACGCATCGCCGTTTTTTTCAGATTATATTGAAGATGAAGGGTGTTAATAAATTCTCCAACTGCTTGACCAGAAACAGCTTCACCCGCTGCCAAAAAGAATTTGACACAATCTAAATTCCAATTTTGATCGGGTTCTTTTTTTAAAGCTTCATTGATCAAATTATAGGCAAAATTAGGAGCCCAACTATGGCTAATTCGATATTGATCAATTAAATCTAACCAATTCAAAGGACGACCTAATATATATTCAGTTTGAACATAAACCATTTGGCATCCTAACTCGACACAGCGAATATTCCAGTCGGAAATACTTCCAATATGATCAAAAGGAAGCCAATTAAGAATAATATCGTCGTTTTGATGTTCACAAATGATGTTTGTTCCTCGCGCACGAGAGATCACATTTTTATGGGTTAATGAAATACATTTCGGTATTCCTGTACTGCCTGATGTTAGATTAAAGAACGCGATATCATCCGGTTGACTAATATAAGTCTGATGGGGAGAATAAGTTTTTAATTCTTCAATAAAACTGAAGCTTAATGTTTGATTAGGCAACCATTGTTCTAAATGTTTTATCTCTTGCTGACGGGATTTATTTGTGATAATAATAGGTTCATCTAACAACTGCCAAACTTGAGATATTTTATGAATTTCATTATTAAAATCTTTATAGCTGGGTGGTACTGAAATAATAACAGGAATAAATCCCCCTAAAAGACACCCCCAAAATGCGGAAATAATATCATAGTTTTCCGATAGCTGAAGAATTACTTTATCTTTAGCTTGTAAACCCTGCTTTTGTAATCCAGCTTGTATTTGTTGAGCGTCTTCCCATAATTGTTGATAGGATTGAAAAACTTCTGATCCATTAGATTGAATATAAATAATCCCTTTATTTGAATAATTTTCAGCAGCTTTTCGGAGGATTTCTGCCAAGGTTTTCGGCTGAAGTTCAGATTCTTTTAAAAGCTGTCCGTGACTGATTCCAGATTGAGTGTTAGAAGTGTGAATCCCTAGATGAATCGGGGTTTCAGATTTTTGATGATCATTTTTTTTCTCTATTTTTAAGGGCAATAATTCCGATAGATGTAGGGGTAAAATTTTGTTTTTTTTAGAAGTCATGACGACAGCAACTTGATCGATATCTGACAAAGATCGCAGTTTTTCTTCTATTTCCTGAACTTGATGATCATCGATAATTTCAATATTCTTTAATGCAGTTTCATCGACATCACCGCTATCGGTTAAGGGTAAACTGGAAATTTGCACATAGATATTAGGTAGAAGATTGTCTGGTAACTGAGACTGTAAATCGGAGGACAATTGTTCAGAATTCCAAGCTCCAGAGGAAACGATATAGGCAACTAATTCATCCTCTCGTACCATAAAATAGCAATCTTCAATCAAAGGATTTGATAAAAAGAATTCTGCTAATTTCTGACAATTTAATTTTTGATTTTTGTCTTCCGTCCTCATGCCTAAAATCCTCGGTTCTCTGTACATCTTGTGAAAGCTTCTTCAATGAGGACTTTTAGGCGTAGCCAATTTGACATCTATAATACGCCAATTCAAGTCTGAATTGCATCACTGCCTGAGCTATCAGAGCATACCTCATTCGGGCTAGGATAGTCAAGATATTTTCGAGGACGATTGTTAAGCTTTTCGTAATTTAAATTGCCTGTTGAGATGAGGTCTTTATGCAAGAGGCAACCCCCCCAACCCCTAGGGCTGTTTCATTCTCCCATCAGAATATCAAAAGTAAAAGCGATCACTGTCTTTGTAAAATGGGAAGTGACCGCGAACTTTTAAAACATATGTTGAGCTTAATAGAAAAACTGAAACAAGTCAAGGACTTTCGGAAAGATAAAGGAAAAAGACACCCTTTATGGATAGTATTAGTAGTAATAA
>NZ_JADEXI010000607.1:0-2709 GCF_015207185.1 Microcystis sp. LEGE 08355
AGAGTAAACCGATACCTAGGAGAACAAAAGGCACATTATGGGGTGCATAGGTTTGGACACCAAAACTACGCCGCGGACCGATCATCCAGGCGGCCACCAGTGCGGAAATCCCGGAACTAATGTGAACAACGGTTCCACCAGCGAAATCCAGCGCCCCAGTGGCTGCCAACCAACCCTTACCCCAAACCCAGTGAGCTAGGGGAGAATAGATAAAGGTGGACCAAAGCAGTAAAAACCAAAAATAGGCTTTAAAGTTGACCCGTTCCACGATCGCACCCGAAATTAAAGCCGGGGTGATGATCGCAAACATCATCTGATAGACCATAAACACTTGATGGGGAACGGTGGGTGCATAACCGATATCGTCAGGTGCGGCGGCGGTGACACCGTTGAGAAAAATCCAATCTAGTCCCCCGATAAAAGCTTCAATTCCCTCGCCAAAACCACTTTTACCCAGGGTGACATCGAAAGCGAGACTATAACCCCAAAGCACCCAAGTTACACCGATGACGCCCATGGCCACCAAACTCATCATCATGGTGTTGAGGACGTTACGGGAACGTACTAAACCCCCATAAAAAAAAGCCAGTCCGGGGGTCATTAATAAAACTAAAGCTGAGGAGATCAGCATCCAAGCTGTATCTCCAGCACTAATCGGATTGGGGGGAGCGGCGGCGACGGTTTCCGCAAAAACCGGGGCAACTCCGAAATTGAATCCCAGTCCCAGCAAAAGCATGGTTATTCCTACGATCTTTTTCATTGTCGGTTGGTGGTTAGTAGCAAGATTAATTTTTTCTGTCCGTAAAGAGACAAAAACCGAAAGAGAAAAGGTTTAGAAGGCAATTATAGCCACCGATCGCATCGGGGCGAGGCCTTCTTCCTTTTCTCTTTAACTTTGTCGGGGATAAGTTAATCTATCTTTACAAGGTTTAACCTAACGAGTGCTAGGCGTTTCCATGTCAACAGTAGAAGCATAATAGCCACCGGCAACGATATCGGACTCCTTGACGAAACCGCTATAGGCTTCCATCCCGTGTTCACCCACATCCAGACCTTCCAATTCTTCTTCGGGAGTAACACGAATACCGAGGGTAGCCTTGAGGATTGTCCAAACAATACCACTAACAATCACGGTAAATACCCCTACTGCCACAATTCCGATAATTTGGTTAATAAACAGTTGCAATTGACCGGTGATTAAACCCGCATCTTTGTTGAAGATACCCACGGCTAAAGTTCCCAACACACCACAGACGAGGTGAACAGAAGTGGCACCCACGGGATCATCAATTTTCAGGTTATCGAAGAAAGCCACCGAGTAAACCACGACTACACCGGCAATTAAACCGATGATTGCCGCCGACCAATAGGAAACACCATCACAACCGGCAGTAACGGCTACTAAACCGGCGAGAATACCGTTAATAATCATCGAAAGGTCGGGTTTACCATCTTTCGCCCAAGCGGTAAAGGTAGCGGCAATGCCGCCCGCAGCCCCGGCGAGGTTAGTGGTGACAGCGATATAGGGTACAGTTTCATTAACCGCTAAAGCAGAACCAGGGTTAAAACCGAACCAGCCAATCCAGAGAATTAAACAACCCAAGGTCGCGATACTCATGTTATGGCCGGGTAAGGCACTGGTGCGACCGTTGATGTATTTACCCATTCTCGGGCCGAGAATTGCCGCCCCGGTTAGAGCAGACCAACCACCGACCGAGTGAACCACCGTCGAACCGGCGAAGTCTTTAAAACCAAGGTCAGCTAACCAACCGCCACCCCAAACCCAGTGACCAGTGATCGGGTACATGATACCGACGATAATTAAGCTAAAAACCAGGAAATCGACGAATTTAATCCGTTCTGCCACCGCCCCAGATACAATGGTTGCCGCCGTTCCCGCGAAAGCGACTTGGAACAGGAAGAACACTGAGGTGGGCAAATATTCCGGCATGGCGTAGGTGGCGGGATCGCTACTGCTGAGGAACCATCCTCCTGTACCGAAAAATTCGTTACTGACAGACCCAAACATCAGGGAGAAACCGATCGCCCAAAATGATATGGTGGAGAGGGCGAAAACGATCAGGTTTTTGGCGAGAACGTTAACGGCGTTTTTCTGGCGACAGAATCCCGTTTCTAGCATCGCAAAACCCGCGTTCATAAAGATCACGAGGATAGCGGCAATTAAAACCCAGATTGTATTGAGGGCGTTTTGGACATCTTCGGGGGTTAGGGGTTTCGCATCTTGGGCCTGTACGGCTGTGTTCCAAACCACGAAAATAATCGCGGACAAAGGAACACAGGCTAACCAGACAGGGTTAATTTTCGGTAACAAACCGACAAGTTCCCCAGATTTTCGAGCAATTCGTTTCATCGTTAATTCGTTTACTTTTTTGAGTTAGTAGGTCGATTCATTACTGTTGAAAATAATTACCGAGCAATTATGTCCGTTCAACCGCTAAATCCTAGGAACAGGGGTCAATCATTTCAGAAGACCAAACACCTAGGGATTTATCTTGGGGTGTGAGTAGTCAATGTTTTTTGATCTTTGTTTTTTTTTATTTGAGATTTCTGTATCCTCTGATACGTTTCACTTTAAAATAGCAATAGCAAAGAAGTGATCAGTTATCAGTTATCAGTTATCAGTTAGAAAGGGGATATAGGGATTTAGGGGTTTAGGAATTTAGGGGTTTAGGGGTTTAGGGAAATTTC
>NZ_JADEXI010000608.1:0-2705 GCF_015207185.1 Microcystis sp. LEGE 08355
CACCCCACACCCTACCCCCACGAAAAACTTTTTGCCGCAAACCCGATACTAATCCACGGTGCGACGAATTTGAAGACCACACCATTCTTGACGTTTCCATAGGGCAGCCACTGTCCAGCCTTGGGGTTCTAAAATATCTGTAACCGCTTGTGCTTGGGTGACGAGGATGCCGCTTAAAATTCCCCAAGTGGTGGGTTTTGCCAGACGGGTGATTGCGGGCATTAAAGCGATAATTGTCTCGGCTAAAATATTACAAACGATGCCATCAACACCATCGGGAATTAATTCTAACAACTCCTCGACACTACCCTGATTAATAGCTAAATTTTCGGGGTTAATCCCGTTGAGATGGCGATTACTGCCTGTCGCACTCACCGCCAGGGGATCTATATCGACAGCATAAACTTTTTTGGCCCCTAATAAAATCGCCCCGATCGCCAGTATGCCGGAACCACAACCGATATCGGCGATAATTTTATTCTCTGGATGGCTACTTAAACGCATTTCTAGGGATTCTAAACATAATTGGGTGGTGGGGTGGGTTCCCGTGCCGAAAGCGGAACCGGGGTCAATTTTAATCACCAATCTCTGGTTATTTTCCGGGGGATTTAACCAAGCGGGACAGATCAAAAAGCGATCTCCGATTTCGCTAATTTGCCAATGTTGTTTCCAACTGCTGGCCCAGTCTTCCTCGTTGATTAACTGCCAATGGCTAACAGGTTCAGAAAAACCTAAAATCAAAGCATCCTGCTTTAACCAGAGGCTTAGTGCCTCTAAATCGGGCAATTGCGCTTTAATTTCTGGTATATAGGCCTTAACCTCCAAAGAGGATTGTTTTTTAGCAGTGGCCGTTCCCGAACAGCCAAAATCTTCCAGTCTCCAGAAAACCGTTTCTTCGAGACTAGGTTCGCACAAAACCGTAATTTCCCACCAACTATTAGACATATATCAGTTATCAGTGATCAGGGATCAGTTATCAGATTTGAGTTTTCAGTTAACAGTAATAAGTGGCAAGTGCAGAGCTTTCTTTTCACTGATTACTGATTACTGTTTACTGATAACTGATTTAACCTAGAGTTTCACTGTGTAAGCATCGCGGATACCGAGGACCTTAGTAATTTCCGAGAGAAGACCTTCCGGTAGAGGATCATCGAGACTCAGGGCCATAACCGCATCACCGCGAATAATTTTGCGTCCTACCTGCATACTGGCGATATTGACGTTAAAACTGCCTAAAAGTGCGCCAATTTTGCCAATAATACCAGGCATATCCTGGTGAAGGGTGAATAACATATGATTACTCGGTGGCACGTTAATGGGGAACTCATCGAGGTCAGTAATGCGGATTTCTCCCGTACTTAACAGCGCTCCGGTGACGGAATGGGTCCCCATGGAACCATTCGCTTCCAAATGAATCGATCCCGAATAGTCCCGGGTGGAAGCATCCCGGGTTTCGATTACCCGGATACCGCGTTCCTTAGCTTCGATCGCCGCATTAACATAGTTTACCCGTTCCCGGAGGGCTTGGGAAAGTAAACCCTTAATTGCCGCCACCACCAGAGGTTGACTGTCTTTAGTGGCCAATTCTCCCTGTAAACGGACATTTAACGAGTCACAGCGACCTCCTGCCAACTGACTGACGAGATTACCCATAGTTTCCGCTAATTGCAGGTAAGGGCGCAGTTTTTCCATAACATCGGGAGTTAGTCCGGGGATATTAACGGCCGAACGCGCTGGCAACCCGAGGAGGACATCGCGAATTTGTTCGGCCACATCAACAGCCACACCAACCTGTGCTTCCGTAGTCGAGGCACCTAGGTGGGGAGTGAGAATGACGTTAGACAATTCTCTTAATCTAGATTCGCCTAAGGGTTCCTGTTCAAATACATCCAAGGCTGCCCCAGCAATTCTACCGGATTCGAGGGCTTCAATTAAAGCCAACTCGTCGATAATGCCGCCGCGGGAACAGTTAATAATGCGGACCGTTGGTTTCATCTTAGCGAGGGTTTCCCGACCGATGAGATGCTGGGTTTCGGGAGTTTTCGGGACGTGGAGGGTGATAAAATCGGACTCAGCAAAGAGTAGTTCCAGATCCACCAAGGTGCAACCGAGTTGATCGGCGCGTTCTTTGGAAATAAAGGGATCGTAGGCGAGAATTTTCATGCCTAGGGATCTAGCCACTTTGGCGACGTGGGAGCCAATTTTACCTAAACCGACGACTCCTAGGTTCTTTTTATAAACTTCTGTGCCGATAAAGCGATTTCTCTCCCATTTATTCGCTTTTACCGACTGATTGGCATCGGGAATATGTCGTGAAAGGGATAACATCATGGTCAAGGCGTGTTCGGCAGCGGCGATCGTGTTACCTTCGGGAGAGTTAACGACAATAATACCCTGACGAGTGGCCGCAGGAACATCGATATTATCGACTCCTACCCCCGCACGGCCGATAATTTGCAGTTTGCTGCCCGCTTCGACGATTTCTTTGGTGACGCGGGTACTGGAACGGAGCATCAGCGCGTCGTATTCGGGGATAATTTGAATGATTTCCTCGGCAGATAGTCCTGTTTTCACGTCCACTTGGGCAACCTGTGACAGAATTTCTACTCCTACCGGATCGATCGAATCGGATACCAGAACTTTGGCCATAATCTTTATAACGTGCTTTTTTCAGTCTACGGGCAAATGCTTGACCAATATTGGGG
>NZ_JADEXI010000609.1:0-2696 GCF_015207185.1 Microcystis sp. LEGE 08355
TGTAGGATGGGTTAGCGGTAGCGTAACATAATCGGGCGTTGGGTTTCATGCTTCAACCGTTCGGCAAAAGCTCACGGCCGAAGCCCAACCTACGTTCATCTTATATTTAATTCCACCCACCTACTTAACTTGAGAGTTAATCACACTATTAAAAACGGATTTGGGGCCAGTCAACGGTAAGGTTCTAGGCTGTCAGAGTAGTGCTATAGTTCTATCTCCTCTGGGTTTATTGAGGAAATTTTGCTTTTTTCTTGACAAATTACTCGGGTTGTGGTAGTAAAGAAGTGTAAACTTGATCACCCGATCAAGGAAAAGACAAAAACTATCTTAAGGTTTGCTGAACAAATCTAAAAACCTTGTTAGATAAGGCTTTTAGACTTTTTTTCCCTCAAAAAGTGCTGACCATTGGAGTGATCGGGGGTAAAATTCCTGGACTTTTTCCCTGAAAATTAGGTAACTGACTACCTCAAAATCGGTAAAACCCTACACCCCACACCCCACACCCTGCCCCCACGAAAAACTTTTTGCCGCAAACCCTATCTTAAGGTCGCCAGAGGAGTCCCGTTAAACCGTACAGGAGTTAGCGGGGGATAAATTGCCGCCCAAAGCGAACCCGACTCTAGGGAGTCAACTGACCTTGAGTGGAGATGCTCGAAAGGGTAAGTGTGGGGAGAATAAGTAAAAACCACTAGGAAAAACCTGAATAGAATCTTAATATATAGAGTGCCTAGTAGCCATAACGATTGCGCTCACTATCTTTGTAAATTCTATGGCAGAGATTAACCCAGAGATCAACCTGATGCAGATAGCGACTATACTCAACCAATATCGATTTGAAATGAGAGGATATAAAGCGCAAGAATTAATCGAGCGCTGGTTGCCCACCTATTCGCTAAATTGGATTCGCATGGCGATTTTAGAGGCACTCTATCAGGGACGTTACAAAGTCATTTCGGTGGAGGAAATCCTCAAAATTTGGCACCGTCGCGGCCATCCTACCTTTCATTTTACGGGGGAATTCGAGCGCTTGGTTTGTAAAAACTTGCTAGATTCCCAGTTAAATGGCAAAAAAACGGTATTTATCCCTCAACAGGAAAAGATCAATATACTTTCTACCACCCTTGAGCAGCCTTATCCAGAGCCGGAAGCGGCAAAAACCGATAATAATGGCACAGTAGCCACGAGTAAAGACTCTTTACTCAACTTAGAAACTTCTCTTTTTAATGATCCTCGCAAAGGGATGAGTAATGTGGAGGAATTATTCTCGCAGTTAACCCCGGAAACGCCCAAATTCCCTGAATTAGAGTCAGTGCCTAAATCGCCTAACGGTCCTGGAACTAGGGAGAATTTTCCGGCTAATTTTAAACCGGCAATCGATGAGTTTATCCCTTTGTTAGACCCTTCGGAATTGTATCCCAAATTAAAAGCTGTGGCCCGCTCACCGCATAAGTAGGGTCTGCTGAAAAAGTTTTTCGGTGGTGGCAGGGTGTGGGGTGTTAGGTGTGGGGTGGTGGGGTACTGACACCAATTAATTCCCCGCCCTCAAGAAAAAAAATCGCCCTGACGATTAAAATAGAGTTAACTTTTCCCCTCAAGGCTCTGCTCAATTAACTAGCATTATGACATCCTCCTATTTTGGTCTAGAAACCGAAGAAAATAAACTAATTAACTCTAATAATCTCTCGTTCGCCGCTTCTCTTGGTATTCATGGCCTACTTTTAGCGATTATCTTACCTAATTTCCTCAATAATCCAGCGCAGGAGCCAAAAAAGGAGTTACGCAACGTCAATCTGATTGAATTGAACCCTCTAGAGCAGTCACGTCTTCCCAGTCTCGACTCCTCCCTGTCCAGCTTACCCGGACTGCCTAACCTCAATTCGTCCTCTTCCTCTTTGCCTCCCCTCCCCCCCATGGATGGTATCCATAACAGCACCTTACCTCCTTTACCCTCGGTTTCTTCCCTTCCCCCTTTACCTTCCTTACCTCCTTTACCTCCCCTCTCCTCTTTACCCTCCGTCAATATCTATTCTCCTCCCGTGGCATCTATCCCCTCCCTGGGTAGATTACCGATTCCTCGCAATTTTCCCACTTCTACCCCCAGTTTACCCAGTCCTCCTGCTGTTCCCACCCTGCCGGACAATAATAATCTGCCGAGGGAGACTAATAACAACCGGATACCTCCTTACTTTGATCCCTACCAAGATAATCTAACTTTAGATAGATTGCGAAAATCCCCTCTTAGTGCATCGCAACAGGCACAGGAACAATTAAACAATTCCTTGGCCCGCACACCGGAGCCGAATGGTCAATCGCCCATTGATCAACAGCGTCGTCAACAATTAAGGTGGGAAATGCAGGAACGTTTGCGCTCCCTGGAGGCGGATAAAAGTAATACCAGTAACGAGGAGGCTATGAGAAATCAGGTGGATTGGCTGGCCAGAGTCCAAAAAAGTAATCCTAACGCCTTAAATGAACTAAATCAGCCCAATCAGGGCAGCAGAGGCATAACTACCGTCAATTTGACTGGTAACTATCCCGCTACGGCTTGTTCCCGTCAATTAGCGGGGACGGCGGTTTATGGGGTGACGGTGGATGCCCAAGGCCGCCTCAGCAGTGAACCCCAGTTAATTAAAAGTGCCGGCTTCCCGATTTTCAATCAACAGGGGGCTAGGGAAGTGAGCCTAACTCGTTTTAAT
>NZ_JADEXI010000610.1:0-2691 GCF_015207185.1 Microcystis sp. LEGE 08355
CCCCACACCCTGCCACCAGGAAAAACTTTTTGCCGCAAACCCTATTTATTATGATAAGCCGCCTGTAGGTCCCGAATCGAAAACAAAGCTTGAAACTGTATTCCCTGAGATTGGTAAAATTCCGCCCCTCCTTGTTCTCTATCCACCAAAGCAATGATTAAATCTACTTGATAACCCGCATTGCGTAATCTTTCTACCGCTACCATAGCACTTTTCCCCGTTGTCACCACATCTTCGAGGACAACCACCGCAGCCCCGGGGTTTAAAGTCGGCCCCTCGATATAAGCCATGGTTCCGTGACCTTTTGCCTCTTTACGGACGATTAAAGCTGGAATCGGGCGATTTTCGTAGGCCGATACCACACTAACAGCGCTGACAATCGGATCCGCCCCTAGGGTTAATCCTGCCACCGCTTGGGTATCTGGAGGCAGTAGGGACAGCAATAAACGCCCCACGGCTAAAGCTCCCTCCGCATTGAGAGTAACTTGTTTACCGTTGATATAGTAGCTGCTTTTTTGTCCTGAGGACAGGGTGAAATCTCCCTCTCGATAGGCAAGACGGACAAGAGCATCGAGGAGAAATTGATGCAGGGAAGCAGTATCGAGATTCGCTACCGAGGAATTAGCCATATTTTCAGGATTGGGAGCCTGACTGACTCCAAAATTTCGGTTACAATTAAGCCAAAAGTCATTATATATTGACTCGATCGCTAGTATTGATTTCTTTCTCATCCCATTGAAGCAATTTTTTAATTAACCCTATCCCTGTGAGGAGATTTTTACCCATGCGCGCTAAGTTTTTACTTCCTTCCCTGTTTTGTTTAACCGGTTTAGTCTGGTTGAGTTCGCCTATTGCGATCGCCGAAACTCCACCCGCCACCAATCCCCCACTGGTAAAAACCCAACAATTGCAAATTGTCCCCTCTCCCGATACGGCGGTAGGATTTAATAATATCCCTGGTTTGTTTAACCGCGCTGTTAATAACAATACGGGTCGTTTCTACGACTACACCAACATTTTAGGACAGTTAAACTCTCTTTTTGGTTGGCGTACTTTTATGCAAGGTTCCTATTTCGATAATCTGATTACTCGGGATGCCAAATTAACCGAAACTTTATACTATGATGTCATGCAACAGCAACAGTCTGGACCTTTAATTCGCACCCAAGATTTACCCAATCCCTTCGATACTTCCCTACAGGAAAATCCCAGTTATTTAAGTCCAGGCGGATTTTAATCTACCAATTCAGACTTGAATTGGCTAAGTAGCTGGTTATAATTAAATTAAAAATGGATTTTAGGTTCGATCCCCCCTGCCCCCCTTGATAAGGGGGGTGGCGATCCCCCCTGCCCCCCTTGATAAGGGGGGTGTCTGACAACTTTTAACGCCTACCTACTTAGCTATAAAAGCAATCCTTGCCAAAAACGTCCCCGAAAAAACTTAAAAAATTATACACTTCTGAGGGCGACAATCGGCTCCAATTTAGAGGCACGATAGGCGGGAAAAACGCCGAAAAAGAGACCAATACCCGTGGAAACACTCAAAGACAGGGCGACGGCGGTGGCGGAAACAGTGGCAGCCAGGGGAGAGAAACTGGAGACGAGAACGATCGCTCCTGCACCGACGAGAATACCAAGCGCACCGCCGGCGATGGAAACGAGAGTTGATTCAATCAGAAATTGTAAGAGAATATCCTGTTCTCTGGCTCCGATCGCTTTTCTTAGTCCGATTTCCCCGGTTCTTTCCGAAACCGAAACGAGCATAATATTCATCACCCCGATACCACCGACAATCAGGGAAATACCGGCGATTAAAGCCAAAAGTAGGGTGAGACCCTGGGTAATCGTGGCGAAGATTTCGATCATCTGTTTAGCAGTTTCGACGCGAAAATCATCCTCAGCGACGATTTTATGGCGTAAACGCAGGAGATTCTCGATTTGGAACTTAGCAGCCCGGATTTCCTCCCCCGATCGTGCGGTGAGACTAATCCAACTCAACTCGACACCGTAGGGTCCGGTTTTGCCCACCAGTTGCGAGTTCATGGTGCTAAGGGGAATAATCAGCATTTCATCCTGATTATTGCCAAAAAAGGAGCCTTTCGCCTCTAAAATCCCGATCACCTCAAAACTGAGATTTTTGATCCGCAGCTGTTGACCAAGGGGATTTTGGGTGGGAAAAAGTTGCGCTGCCACTTCCGTGCCGATCACCGTTACCCGTTTGTTGCGGGCTAGATCGATATTATTGATCAAACGACCTTTTTCTAGGGTAAAATTGCGGACAGAAGCGTATTCTGGGGTGCTTCCCGTCACTAGAGCCGTCATGTTGCGATTACGATAGGAAATCAGGAAACGAGCGTTTATTTCCGGGGCGACTTCAGCGACGGTGGGAACCTGTTCGGCGATCGCCTGAGCATCGGCTAAAACCAAGGTTTTCGGTAAATTAACGGTGGTATTGCGTGCTTGTCGCGACCCCGGCACCACAAAAAGGGTATTGGGTCCCAAGTTAGCAAACTGGTCATTGGCTAAGGTTTGCGCCCCTTGGCCAATACCGATCATGGCCACTACTGAAGCGTTACCGATGATAATTCCTAACATGGTCAGGCCGCTTCGCACTTTATTGGCCCCTAGGGTGGAGACGGCCATTTTTAAACTTTCGGTGATCAACATATCAGTTATCAGTGGGGTGTGGGG
>NZ_JADEXI010000611.1:0-2690 GCF_015207185.1 Microcystis sp. LEGE 08355
ATCCCCCCGATGTCGGGGGGGTTGGGGGGCCACACCCTACCCCCACGAAAAACTTTTTGCCGCAAACCCTAATTAAGCCTAACTGTTAATAGCGTAATGATAGGCACTACCATTAGATTCCATAGGCATCAACCACTGGGAGATAGTTTCTAGTTTTTGACGGATTTGATCGAGTTGATCCTGCACAGGTTGCAGGAAAGTTTCGTACTGTTGTACCTGAGTTTTTAAACGCAATAATGCCAGATTAGTATCGCGCCATTGTCGCTCCTGTTCTTCAAATTCACGAGTTTTTTGCTCTAAATCCGACCATTGACCGTCAATACTATCGCTGCTTTTTTGTAAATCCTCTTGTAGTCCCTTGATTTCTGCTGCTAAACGTTGACTTTCTTGGAGACTATTTTGATAATTATCGGCCAACAGCATTAACAATGGTTCAAAGCCAGATTTTTGAGGATCTTCTGGGGATAAAATCCCCTGTCTCCGTTGCAGAATTTTCAGATGTTGAGAGCTAATAGCTTGCCTTTCTTGGAGATTCCGTCTTTGTCCTACTAAAGTTGCCGCCAGCATTCCTTTTTTTTCCTGTTCCTCGGCTAATTCTTCTTCTAAATTAGCTCGCTCAGATTGAGCTATTGTAGCCATTCTTGCTTCTAATTCTTCCACGGTTTGGCATTGGAGAGTTAATTCTTCCTCTTGGTCGTTGACAAAAATTTCCCAGCGCTTGAGGTCTGTTTGTAAGTTCTTAACTAAGCTCTCCAATTCTTCTAAAGGCATTTGTTCAAGAGCTTCTAGAGCGATTTTACCATCAAAACCTAGTTCTTCCCCTCCGAGGAGACGAAGGAGCATTTGTCGAGTAGAATCAGTGGTTTGTAGGGTGAGGTTAAGGTGTTCGAATAATTGCTGTTTTTGACTCAGAAGAGTTTCTTGTATTTGTAATTGTATTTTAGCTGTTTCCAAAGCACTGCGACTCGTCTGTAATTCCCTAGCTCTTTTTTCTAGATAATCGAGCATTTCATCGCTGGCGACCTGACGATTTTCTACAGCTTTTTTCTGCTCCTCTAAACTCTGCCAACAACTATTTAAAATTGTCTGTTGTTCTTGCACAGATTCAAGAGTGGAATGGAGAATTTGTGAGGGAGAATTGCCCCGATTATGATGAGCAGCTAAACGCTCCGCTAGAGAGCGAATAAATTGTTGTTGTTCTGGGGAAAGATTGGGGTAGGAGTTACGATTTATTTGTCCTTCTTCCAGCTGTCGCTGTTGCTCGTTTAATTGTTGTTTTAGGGTTTCCAGTTCTTGTCTTTTGCGCTCTAAATACTCTAATTCTGCCTCTATTTGTTCAATTTGCTCGATTCTTGTCTCCATTTCCATTTTCTGGCGGTTGAGAATCTCGCTTTGATAGGTGAGGGATTGTTTCCACTGCTCGATTTTCTCTTGATCTTTCTTGCTGCGCTCCATCAAACGGGAAATCTTTTGCAGTTGCCGCACCATCTCCGCTCCCGCTAATTCCGGGTTTCCTTGCAGTTGACGATTATTGCTCAAATTTACCAAGAGAAGCGCACCTTCACTCAGGGAGTTAGTTTCGTCGTAGGTTAAGATATCTTCCCCTGGTATGGCACTCCACGTCTGATCCTTATGCTGACAGGCCAATAGTTTCAATTCGGTTTTGTAACCGCCGATAAAACCTCTAGTCTGTTTTTTTACTTCTGCAAGGTATAGCACGAGTAGTCGTCCTCTATAATAAAAGTTTTTGTCATCGGTTTTAGGGAGAGTTGGCGATCAAGGCTAGGAGCAGCCCGTCTATGGTTTGGTGTGTAACCATCCGAATCCCAAAAATTTTTTAATTTCTATCATTCGAGTTTTTCTTTTTTATCCATACATTTGTTCTCAATTCTTCCCCTTCCCGACTGGAAAATTTTTGACGATTTTTCAGTTCAAATGTACTATTCTGGTCTCAAAAAATTCGGTAGTCAATCTCGTAAAGCGGCTCTTCTCGACTTTGTGTGATAATTTTTGCTTATGTAAGGTTAAATGCTTACTGGGCAAGACTTTTAGGACTATTTTGAAAGAAGAAACTATCAGTATAGACCTCGTTTCCACACAGAAACCAGAAGAACCGTAAAGCTTACTGAAAAATATGTTACATAATTAGCTTATCAGATTTATTATTAGTGACAAGAGGAGGGAAGAGAGCGTTTCTCATCAAGAGGGAGTGGGACGGGATTGGGCATCATCTCTAGATCACCAGCGATGGATTGTTTCTCTGGCGCTCCGCAGCTCCAGCGATCCGCAGTACCCCCATACCTTATTAAACAGGATTTAACTGAATGTCAGCATTCATCCCTCGCGCTAAGCGCGAGGGGACGGGGCTTTTAAAGGGGCGAAGCAATTCGCCCCAGGGTTCACCTCATCGAAAATTTTGGGTCTGAAACCCCGTCGTTCTACGACGGCTTTACTGTTAAATATTAGCACATTTACGAAATATATGCTAAAATGTGAGGTATGGAAAAGCTATCGCTACCGATTTTACCCAACACCCGAACAAGAGTCGCTATTGCGGCGCACATTGGGCTGTGTAAGATTGGTTTACAATAAAGCTCTCCATCTCAGAACACAAGCTTGGTACGAAAGACAAGAAAGAGTAGGATATACTGAAACTTCTTCAATGCTAACCGATTGGAAAAAACAAGAAG
>NZ_JADEXI010000612.1:0-2690 GCF_015207185.1 Microcystis sp. LEGE 08355
CCCCATCCCCTTTTTGATTTTTGACTTCAAGAAATATGTGGATTATTAGCAAAAAAGTCGGGGTATTTACCCATTATTTAACCGCTACGGGGACATTTACCCCCAGCATCGACAAAGCCAGTAAATTTTCTGCTCGGGAAATGGCGGATATTATGGCTAAAAAATACGGCGGAATAGTAGAGGCCATGAGATAATTATGACCATTGGCATTTGGATTTTAGGGGATCAATTATGGACAGGACAAGCGGCTTTAGCTAATCGTCAAGCCTATTCACAGGAAACGCCGGTTATTTTAATTGAATCCCACAATCATATTCGACCAAGACCCTATCATCAGCAAAAATTAGTTTTAATCTGGTCGGCGATGCGTCATTTTGCCGAAGAATTAAAAACTTTAGGATGGTCTGTCACCTACGAAGTTGCTGAAGATTTTGAACCGATTTTATCTGCTTGGATTAAACGATTAGGTATTAAAGAATTACAGATTATGATGCCTAATGATTTACCTTTTCTTAGATTAATCAAAAATCTCAATTTAGACTGTGCTATAACCCTAATTGATAATAATCACTTTCTCTGGACAAGGACAGATTTTAATAATTGGGCTAAATCTCGTAAAAGACTATTGCTAGAGGATTTCTATCGAGAAAGTCGCAAAAAGTGGCAGATTTTAATCGAGGATAATCAACCCATAGGAGGACAATGGAACTTTGATAAACAAAACCGCAAACCGCCCAAGGATGGATTAAAAACTGCTGCTCCTCTTTGGTTTGAACCCGATGAAATTACCCTTCAGGTTATCGCTGATGTGGAAGCTTTAGATATTCCTAAATATGGAAAAATTAAACCTTTTCGCTGGGCAGTAACCCGCAGACAAGCTTTACAGGTTTTGGAGCATTTTATTACTAATTGTCTGCCCAACTTTGGACCCTACCAAGATGCGATGATAACGGGAGAAGAAACCCTCTGGCATTCCCTATTATCTCCCTATCTGAATCTAGGATTACTAACGCCGTTGGAAGTTATTCAAGGGGCAGAAATTGCCTATAAAAAAGATAATTTAGCCCTAAATAGCATCGAAGGATTTATCCGTCAGGTGTTGGGATGGCGGGAATATATGCAGGGTATTTATCATTATCTGGGAGAAGATTACGCTAATCATAATTGGTTTGAGCATCAACAACCCTTACCAGCTTTCTTTTGGGATAGTAATCAAACCGAGATGAATTGCCTCAAACAAGTATTATCACAGGTGGAAAATACCGGTTATGCTCATCATATTCAAAGATTAATGATTTTGAGCAATTTTGCCTTAATTTTTGGTTGCTCTCCCCAAGAGATTGAAAACTGGTTTCATAGTGTTTTTATCGATGCCTACGATTGGGTAATGCAGACTAATGTACTGGGAATGGGACAATTTGCCGACGGGGGAATTCTCGCCTCCAAACCCTACGCCGCCTCGGCCAACTATATTGATAAAATGAGTGATTATTGTCGGGGTTGTCTGTATAAAAAAAATGAACGAGTCGGGGAGTTTGCCTGTCCTTTTAACTTTCTTTACTGGGATTTTTTGGCACGACATCGAGAAAAATTAAAATCCCAAGGTCGAGTTAATATGATTTTAGGCCATCTCGATCGAATGTCGGCAGCTGAACTTAATCAAATGCGCTACCAGTCCAACCAATTACGAGCTATCAGTAGTCAGCTTTGAATCAGTTATCAGTTATCAGTTATCAGATGCCAGTTTTCAGTTCACTGATTACTGTTTACTGTTTACTGGTCACTGAAAAACCCCCAAACCCAGTATGATAATTGCTATATGAGTAAATCAAAGGAAAAAAAACGGATTGCCTATCAGGAATTTGGAGATCAAAGTAATTCTCCAGCTTTTGAGCGTTCCATTCCCGAATTACCCCCGAATCAGCAGAATGTGCGAGTACAAACCTCCCGCTCTGGTCGTGCGGGAAAAACCGTTACCATGGTTACAGGTTTTCAATGCCAAACCGAAACTCTGACGAAATTATTAAAACAGTTAAAAACTGCTTGCGGAACGGGTGGTACAGTTAAAGAAAATACCATTGAGATTCAAGGAGATCATCGCCAAAAAATTCTACAAATTCTCATTGAATCGGGTTACAAAGCCAAAATTAGCGGAGGATAGCTTAAAATCATGATTCCCTCTTGGTTGCTTATCGGTGTCGTGGGATTTTTGGTAGCGTTAGCTGGGGGATTACTCAATTCTCGCGATGTACGTTGGTTTGCGCGATTGCGTCGTCCCGATTGGTTAACCTTTGAAAGATTAATCCCTCTTATCTGGACAATTATCTATATTTGTGGCGCAATTTCTGCTTATTTAGTCTGGGAAGCTCAACCGGCTAATCGCTGGTTTTTGATGGCTTTTTATCTGTTGGTGGAATTGACTATTACTGCCTATACTCCCGTCACCTGTAAACTACGCAGTCTCAAAGCGGGAACGATTATCGGAGGTACGGGTTTTTTCTTGGGTTGTCTTCTGGCACTATTGGTTTTCCCTGTTTCTTCTTGGGCGGCCATCCTACTCCTACCTTACCTGATCTGGAGTCCGATCGGTACCTATGTGACTTGGGAAATGAGCCATCTCAATCCTCGGGATGTATAGATAGAGTCTGCTGAAAAAGATTGTTGGTGGGGGCAGGGTGTGTGGTGTGGGG
>NZ_JADEXI010000613.1:0-2678 GCF_015207185.1 Microcystis sp. LEGE 08355
ACCCTACACCCCACACCCTACACCCCACACCCTGTCCCCACGAAAAACTTTTTGCCGCAAACCCTACTTACCGGTTAAGACGGCACTGGAGAAGCGGAGTAGCGATAACGTGATAGTTTAGATCCGATCGGTAATGTGATATTGGGACAATAATGACCAGAGTAAATCCGAAGTTAATTATTCATGGGGGAGCGAGTTCCCTAGAGGACAAAGGTGGTTTAGAATCAGTACGCAATTCTCTCCGGGGGATTGTTAAGAATATTTACAACCTCCTTGACAATGGTGCGAGTGCTGTGGAGGCGGTGACAAAAGGATGTATGTTACTGGAGGATGAACCGCGATTTAATGCTGGGACTGGTTCGGTGGTGCAATCGGACGGTCAGGTGCGAATGAGCGCAGCCTTGATGGATGGTCGTCGCCAGCGTTTAAGCGGTGTCATTAACGTCTCGCGGGTACAGAATCCCATTAGCCTCGCTCAATTTCTCCAAAGTCAAGAGGATCGCATTCTCTCGGAAATTGGAGCTGCAGATCTGGCCAGAGAATTACAAATTCCCCTCTATGATCCCCTCACCGATTATCGGATTCAAGAATGGATGGAGGAAAGAAAGACGAATTTTAATCGCAAAATGGCCCGTTTATTCGCCGACTCCTCAGCGCAACGGGGAACTATCGGGGTGGTGGCTCTCGACCAGCAAGGAGACATCGCCGCCGGAACTTCTACCGGAGGTAAGGGACTAGAAAGAATCGGTCGCGTTAGTGACAGTGCCATGCCGGCCGGCAATTATGCGAATCCATGGGCAGGAGTAAGTTGCACGGGAGTCGGGGAAGATATTATTGATGAGTGTTTAGCCGCTAAGGTGGTCATTCGCGTCACCGATGGTTTTTCCCTCGCCTCTGCCGTGGAGAAATCGATGCGCGAATCCCAAACTAATGGTCGGGATCTGGGCATGATTTCCCTTGATCGTCAGGGTAATATTGTTTGGGGGAAAACGGCGGAAATTCTCTTGGCTGCCTATCATGACGGTCAGGCGATCGGTGATACCCTAGAATGGCACGGTGAAAACGCGGGTTTAATCGGTCATGTCGCCGTCGGATAGTGGAACAAACTGCGATCGAGCCTAGTCTTTTCGGTTAATCTGTACAAGATACTTCTTCTCGAAAATCTCCGTGTGGCAATACATTATTCCTATTTTTGACCCCGATGTGAAAAACTGGTCAGCCGAAGCGCGATTATTGCGCTGGATGACTTTCTTGTGGCTCCTAGTCGGGTTAGTCGTGCTTTTTTCCGCTTCCTACGCTCTGGCTGACAGTCGCTTCGATAACGGACTATACTATTTTATCCGCCAATTAATCTGGCTTTGGATTGGCTTAATTGGCTTTAATTTCCTAGTGCGATTGCCGATCGAGAATCTGCTCAAAATTGCACCCTGGATGATTTTATTAGTTTTAGGATTAATTTTGATCACTCTTATCCCTGGTTTGGGAGCTAATATCAACGGTGCCACCCGTTGGATTAAAATCGGGCCGATTCTCTTGCAACCGTCGGAATTTATGAAACCGTTTCTCGTCCTGCAAGGGGCGGCGGTTTTCGGCGGTTGGCCGCGTTTAAATGTCAATCAACGGTTAACTTGGATCGCTATTTTTGGGCTAATTCTGGCCGGCATTCTCTTACAACCTAACTTGAGTACCACTGCTCTGTGTGGTATAACTCTCTGGCTGATCGCTCTTGCCTCCGGTCTGCCTTTATCCTACATGACCAGCAGCGCTTTACTGGGTGTAACTATGGCTGTGGTTAGTGTTACTTTCCGCGAATACCAGAGAAAACGGATTTTATCTTTCTTAAACCCTTGGCAGGATCCCCGGGGTGATGGTTATCAATTAGTGCAGAGTTTACTGGCGATCGGTTCTGGCGGAACCACCGGCAGCGGTTACGGTTTATCCCAACAAAAATTATTTTATCTACCCTTCCCGGATACGGATTTTATTTTCGCTGTCTTTGGCGAGGAATTTGGTTTTATTGGCGGTATTTTACTGTTAATCATGCTATTTCTCTACGCTACCCTCGCCCTGATCGTGGCGGTTAAATGTCGTCATCGCATCAAAAAATTAGTGGCGATCGGGGCGATGGTAATTTTGATCGGTCAATCCCTGTTAAATATCGGTGTGGCCACTGGTTCTTTACCCACTACCGGCTTACCTTTCCCCCTCTTTAGTTATGGCGGCAGTTCCAGTTTAGCCAGTCTCTTTTTAGCAGCCCTCTTAATCCGGGTGGCTAGGGAAGAAAATGACAGCCTAGAACGCCAGACTTGGCAGAAGGGTGCGGGGAGCAGGGAGAAAAAGCTGATGGCTGACGGCTAAAAAGCTAAATACTATCTCCTGACTTGAAAGAGGTTGTGGGGTGTGGGGTGTGGGGTGTAGGAAGGAAACCTCTTTCATCTGTGGGGGTGAAAATTTTTTCATCGGGACTGACTTCTCACCCAATTCCCTGGCCAAACCCTAGAAATCATCGGGAATAATCCATTGGGTCGGTTGCGTCAGTTTTTTCAGTCTAGCTGCTTCTGCCATTTCTAACATCTTTTCCAAAGAAGTTTCGGCAATAAATTTGGCTGCTTCGGCGGCATGGGCTTGATTGGGGCATCGATCGCCTAAAATACAACCATTTAGGCAATCTACAGCAC
>NZ_JADEXI010000614.1:0-2678 GCF_015207185.1 Microcystis sp. LEGE 08355
ATACCCAATTTTTCACCGTAGCGACGTTTTAGCGGCTTTAATCGCTGATTACGACAGTATCGCCGTCGCTGGCACCCACGGAAAAACCACCACTAGCAGCCTAATCGGTTACGTTTTGTTAGAAGCGGGATTAGACCCCACGATCATTGTCGGTGGTGAGGTGGACGCTTGGGAAGGTAACGCTCGTCTTGGTCAAGGTCGTTTTTTAGTGGCAGAGGCCGATGAGTCCGATGGTTCCCTAACCAAACACGCCCCAAAAATCGGCGTAATCACTAATATTGAGCTAGATCACCCCGATCATTACCAGAATTTAAGCGAAGTTATCGATACTTTCCATGAATTCGCCCATCAGTGCCAGATTTTAGTAGCTTGTTTAGATTGTGACACGATCGCCGAGCATTTCCGTCCGACAATTACTTATAGTCTCGATCCCGAAAAAGGTGCGGATTACACCGTCAGCGAGATTATCTATGAACAGGGAATGATGAAAGCTTCCGTCTGGGAAAAAGGCAGTTATCTGGGACAAATGGAAGTGAAAATCCCGGGGCAACATAATATTAGTAATGCTTTGGCAGTGGTTGCTATCGGACGTTATCTCGGTTTAGAATTTGCTGTCATTGCCGATGCGATCGCTACTTTTGCTGGGGCAAAACGCCGTTTTGAACACAAGGGAGAGGCAAACGGCATTACTTTTATCGATGATTATGCCCACCATCCTAGCGAATTGTTAGCCACGTTAGCGGCGGCAAAATTGAAGGTAGAAGGCAAACAGTACCAACGTTCGATCGCTATTTTCCAACCCCATCGCTACAGTCGCACCACTACCTTTTTAGAGGAATTTGGCTCCGCTTTCAGTTCCGCCGATGTGGTAGTCTTAACGGATATTTATAGTGCTGGGGAAGTGAATATCAATCACGTCACTGGGCAGCAAGTGGCTGAACAGGTGAGAAAACACCATAAAAACGCCTACTATCACCCCGAATTGAGTTCTTTAGGTCAATTCCTGCTAGAAATTCTCCAACCCGGCGATCTAGCTTTGTTCCTCGGCGCTGGCAATCTCAATCAAGTTATCCCCGAAATGCTCTCTCTTTACTGCGAACAATTAGCGGTTAGAGTGTAGATTCAGTTATCAGTTATCAGTTATCAGTTATCAGTTATCAGATTTGAGTTTTTAAGTGAGCAGTATTAAATAGGGTTTGCTGAATAAATGTGAAATGTAGGCAAGGTAGGGGTTTTGTGGCTGTATGAGCGAAACAGGTGTAAGATTTTGAGAGAATCGTCGTTCAAAACCTTGCGTCTTCATCGGCCCGCGTCCTGTAGGGGCGAAGCATTCGGGCAATAACCTATCGGTGAAACCGCAGATTTTCTATCCGAATGCTTCGCCCGTACTTTTTCAGCAGACCCTAAATAAGTAACATGATCGTTGGGTTTCATGCTTCAACCCAACCTACGTTCTGCTCCCCAACCCCCAATTCATAATTTATAATTCATAATTTATAACTTCCAACCCCTAAAACCCTATGATTAAAACCTCTGTTTCTCTAGCTGATTTCACTTCCTACCGGGTGGGGGGAAGAGCGCAATGGTATGCCGAACCAGTTAATCTAGAGGAATTAAGAGAAGTGTTCGCTTGGTGGCGATCGCAAGGGTTGCCCTTGACTGTTTTGGGGGCTGGTTCAAATTTACTAATCAGCGATCGAGGTTTACCCGGACTTGTTCTCAATACTCGCCATCTGCGATCGAGTTGTTTTGATGCCGAAACTGCTACGATTACAGCAGCGGCGGGGGAACCCCTGCCAAAAATAGCTTGGAGAGCGGCAAAAAGGGGCTGGAGGGGCCTAGAATGGGCGGTGGGTATCCCCGGTACGGTGGGGGGTGCTGTGGTGATGAATGCGGGGGCGCATACCTCCTGTGTGGCGGATCGATTAGTGCGGGCGCTGGTATTAAATGCCGATGGTCAGTTAGAAACTTTAAGCAAAGAAGATTTAAATTATAGTTATCGCAGTTCTTCTCTGCAAGGGGATCAACGTTTAGTTATCGAAGCCACATTTCAGTTAGAAGCTACCGATAATCGCGAGGAAATAATGGCAATTACTACCCATAATTTACGCCATCGCAAAAGTACCCAACCCTATGATCGTCCCAGTTGTGGTAGTGTTTTCCGCAATCCTAAACCACAATATGCTGGGGCTTTAATTGAGGAAATGGGATTAAAAGGTTATCAAATTGGTGGGGCGCAAGTATCAGAGTTACACGCTAATTTTATCCTGAATATTGGTTCGGCAAAAGCCTCGGATATTCTGCGTTTAATTCGTCATGTGCAGGAACAAGTGTTCGATCGCTGGTCCCTCTGGTTAGAACCAGAGGTGAAAGTTTTAGGGGAATTTGACGGGATTTAACTATTTTTCTCGATAACGGTTGAACTCAGCCACGATGGGCTGGAGTGCGACGGCAAATATTTTTATAATCCTCTAGCATGGTGCGTTCCCCAAAAATCTATTGGTGGAGCAGTGGGAGCCACATTAGGGAACGCACCCTACAGCGATGGCGATCATCGGAAATTTTGGGTCTGAAACCCCGCCGTTCTAGGTTGGCTTTACGTTAGAATTAAAAGGCCAGTCTCGAAAACCAAGTGGACGGCGCAGCACCGTTCGGCTGAGCTCACGGCCGAAGCCTTG
>NZ_JADEXI010000615.1:0-2673 GCF_015207185.1 Microcystis sp. LEGE 08355
CCCCACACCCTGTCCCCACCAACAAACTTTTTGCCGCAAACCCTAATTAGAATGCCAAAAGGTCAGGAAAAACGCCCCCAGGCCACACCAATCAGGATAGTAACCCCGAAAAAGAGACGATACCAGACAAAAACCCAGGTACTCTGTTTTTTGAGATAATCTAATAACCAAGCGATCGAAAGATAGGAAAATATCCCCGAGGAAATTACCCCAATAGCCAGGGGAATTAATTCACTGGTGTTAATCTGGTCGAGAACGCCTTTAAATTCCACTAAACCGGCTAAAGTTATCGCCGGAATCCCCAGCAGAAAGGAAAATCGCGCCGCTACGGCCCTTTCTAAACCCATGAATAACCCGGCAGTTAAGGTGGACCCAGAACGAGATACCCCCGGTATTAGGGCTAAAGCTTGGGCTAATCCCATTAAAACCCCGTCTTTTTGTCGCAAAGTCTCAAAACTGCGTTTATGTTTCCCGATTTTTTCGGACGTACCTAAGAGTAAAGACATGACTATAGAGGCACAGGCGATCGCTGTCATGCTTCTCAGGGGGGAATTATCTAAATCGGGAATGAAAAGTTTCATTAACAAACCGAAGAAAACGATCGGAATTGTGCCTAGGATAATCCCCACGGCTAAACGAAAATCCTGGGAACGATAATCGGAACTAGCCACCGCTTTCACCATTCCCGTGGATATTTGCCTTAAATCCTGCCAAAAATAGGACAATACCGCCGCAATACTGCCCAATTGAATCACTGCTGTATAGGTGACACCGGGATCTCCCCAACCCAAAAAGACGGGAATCGCTTTTAGATGAGCGGTACTGCTAATCGGCAAAAATTCTGTCACTCCCTGCACAAATCCCAAAAAAATCGCCTGTAACCAGTTAATTTTTGCCAGAGGTATGGCGCTAGTAGTTGATTGGGCAATGGCGGCGGGTGTAATCGCCAAAATCACCGTTATTATCGCTAGTCCTAGCCATTTATAGCTTTTTTTCAGGAAGGGAAACATCATTTTTCAGTAAAAAAAGGTGTGGGGTGTGGGGAGAAGTGGGAATTATGAATTATGAATTATGAATTATGAATTGGGAGGTGGGGAAGTGGGGAGAAGGGAGACAGGAGACAGTATACAGGAGACAGAAGTAACTGATAACAACGGACGAATCTAAAACCTTATTTGTTCAGCTAAAAGCTTTGATGTACTTAGTTTCTAATCTTCTTTTTAGGTGGGAGAATTGCCAGATTCTTTCTTGGAGGCCCTTGCCTCTTGCCTTCAGTAACTAATTTAAGTATAAATACTTGTTGACAACTCATAGTCGTTATGAGTACACTTAATTTAGACAAACTCGAAATGAGTACGACTTAGCAATTAGGAGTTGAAGATTATGCTACCAAACCGAGAAGGACAGAGAGTTCCCGATGTCACCTTTCCCGTGCGTCAAAATAATCAATGGGTGAACATCACCAGCGAGGAATTATTCAAAGGAAAAACCGTTGTTCTTTTTGCCTTACCCGGGGCATTCACTCCCACCTGTTCCACCTCCCATTTACCCGGATATAACGAATTAGCCCCGGTTTTTCGGGAAAATGGCGTAGATAGTATTGTTTGCTTGTCGGTGAATGATACCTTTGTCATGAACGAGTGGGCAAAAGATCAAGAATGTGATAATATCCTTTTGATTCCCGACGGTAACGGCGAATTTAGCGCAGGAATGGGGATGTTAGTCGATAAAGCTGACTTAGGTTTCGGTAAACGTTCTTGGCGCTATTCGATGCTAGTCAAAGATGGTGTTATCGAGAAAATGTTCATCGAACCGGAAGAACCGGGAGATCCTTTCAAAGTCTCCGATGCGGAAACGATGTTACACTATATCAACCCAGAAGCCAAAAAACCGCCTTTAGTCTCTCTTTTCTCGAAAGTCGGCTGTCCCTACTGCCTCCGGGCTAAGAAAATGTTAGAAGAAAAAGGCCTACAATACGAAGAAATTATCCTCGGACGCGATGCCACCAGTCGTTCTCTGCGGGCCATGAGTGGCAATACCACCACCCCGCAAGTCTTCATTGACGGCCAATTAATTGGCGGTTCGGAAGAGTTAGCAGCTCATTTAGGAGCATAATTAATCAGTTATCAGCTATCAGCCCCTGATTTTTCAATTAATTAGCCATTTTTCTAGTTATCAAAACTATTATCTAGCTGACGGCTGAGGGCGATGTTAATCAATTCTGAAAGGGGATGTGTATAGCTTGAGCTTAATTGTAGGATCAAAATCAGTCCCCTCTACACGGACACAAGTGAGAAAATTATCAAGTATTCTGTTAACTGATCAAGGAGAAAGATTATGGTAGCCACTCCAGTCAAAACCAAAACCACGGCACAATACTACGCCACCCGCATCGATTTAGCATTAGATATCCGCAAAGCTGTGGTTGAAATCTTAAGCCAAACCCTTGCCGCTAGTTTAGACCTAAAAACTCAGGTTAAACAGGCCCACTGGAATGTAAAAGGTTTAAATTTCTACCAATTGCATAGCCTCTTCGACGAAATGGCCACGGAATTAGAAGGCTATGGGGACATGGTAGCAGAACGGATTACCGCTTTAGGTGGAACCGCTTTGGGAACAGCGCGCATCGCCGCCGCTAACTCGATTCTGCCGGAATATCCGGCTGATATCGTC
>NZ_JADEXI010000616.1:0-2661 GCF_015207185.1 Microcystis sp. LEGE 08355
ATTGTGGATGATGAAGACTGTATTGCTTTGGTAGAAACGGGATTGCAGCGAGAAGTGCGCGTTGCTCTTAATGAAGGCGAAAAAACTGTTAAAGGTGGTTCTTTTCGCTCGGAAGAAGCCATTCCCCCTGAAACTGTACTTTTCTTTCCTTGGGGAATGAAACCTGTCAAACAAACCGAAAATACTCAGAATATTCGAGCAAAAACTAGCGAATTACTTAAAAATAAACTACAATTTGGAGGTCTAGAAGGATTAGGTCGCGGTTGGTGCGATCTAAAAACAATTGAAACTACTGAAACTACTACAGGAAGCCAAAAATGAAATTAGATTCGCGTCAATTTAGCAAACAAGCACATAACGCTTTAGTTGAAATAAAAAGTGAGTTAGCAGTAAATTACCACAAAAAAGCTAGTGGATTAGTTCAAGGATTAAGCACTTATATATCTACTTGGGGACTGCATCGACTTAGTGGAGATATGCAAAAATTTCTCGGTGGAACTGCCGAAGATACACGCTATAAAGGGAAAGTTTATCAAAAATTTCTTACTAAGCTCAAAGAGTTTAGCGGGGCAGATTTTGATGTTAATGATCAAGGCACATTAATTCATATGCCTTTAAGAAAATATACCGCCCTCAATCACTTGGCAATTAAATTAGCAAAAGAGTGGTCTTTTTGGTCGCCAGCAGTCTTAGGAGAGGCAGAACAATCATGACGGCACAACAAGAATGGCAGAAATTTTTGGAAAAACTCCAAAAAGATAAAAATCCTCTTTATGACTTGTATAAAGATAGTCAGTTAGAAATAGGTACAGAAATAACTATTTATTTTTCTGACGAAGAAGCGAAAAAAAAAGCAAGTGCTAAATGGCAGAAATTACAAGCCAAGTTTCCGCCACACTGGAAAAATCAAAAGATTAATTTCAAAGTTGGACAGTTAGCCCCTTCCTCCATTACTGCAATGACAAGATCGACAGCAAGAACAAATAATCCAACCAGTCGGAAATTAACCAGTCCTCTACAAGCACTGAATCATCGATTATTTAATAATAATGACACAGCTAAACCAGTTCTAATAGAAGCGGCGGCGGCGGATAAAACTTGTCAGTCTTTATACCAACAATTAACTGAGAAAACTAAACGATTAGCTGATGAAACTCTGACTGTTGAATTCATCTGGAGGCTGCGTGTAGGAGGAATGCGCGGTTTTCAGGAGTTACTTCTTCCTGTATTTCATCCAGTCTATGGTGTACCTTATATCCCTTCTAGTAGTTTAAAAGGTGTAGTAAGAGCTTGGGCAAGACAACATCGACCAGAAGCTGAGGTAAATCGACTTCTGGGGACACTAGAGGATGGTATCGGTTGCGTTCAATTTCTTGATGCTTTTCCCACTGCACCTTGTTTGACTGTAGATATCGCTAATCCTCAATGGAGTTGGGAAAATAACCGAGTATGCTATCAACCTGTCCCCCATTATCTGTTGTCAATGGAAGAACCTGAGATTTTAATTGGGTTGACTCGTACCAGCAGAGGTAAATTAGAAGATGTCAGCAAAGTCAAAGATTGGTTACAAATAGCTTTATCAGCAGGAATTGGTTCGCGGGTTAGTGCGGGGTATGGTAGAACATCTGTTGCTTCTAGTTTGTCTCATCACTCTTCCCATGCTTTTAAATTATGGACGCAAGGGATATATGGCGCAAATCCTCCCACTAAAGATAATCAATATCAGGGAAATAATGAATTTCGTCCCGTAGCAGTGCGAGGGACCCTGCGTTATTGGTTTCGTGCAGTAGGATTAAGTATTTATTCACCGCAGCAATGTAAAGATTTAGAAGGTAGGTTATTTGGTACTATTGAACCGAAAGCTCAAGAAGGACTAATTCGTATTTCTGTAGATTGGGAAGAGGAAGAAAATGATCGCAATCGTCCTTATTTTTGTGAAGGTAATATTCTACTAGAAGCTAAAAATCAGGATGCTCTCAACTTAGCAGAAAAGCTATTGCAATTATCTTCTCATTTAGCAGGAATTGGGAGAGGATCGAGACGATCGTTGCATTGGAATAATCCAATAGGATTAAGGGGATGCCATTGGGAAGTTGACACTAAAAAACTACCTCGTGATAAAAAACTATGGCAGCAGTTTCTTAGAGAGGTAAGAGATTCTTTGCTTGCCCTACAGTCTGCCATAGGAAATCCTGCTAATTGTCCTCCCGGAAATCCTGGCAATCGCTCTCAAGACGTTTTGAATAGTCAGACTCAAATTTATTTAATTTCTTGTCCTAGTTTAAAATATCCTAGAACTGTCAATAATTGGCAAAACGAAGGATTAAGGTCAGAAGTACGGGGAAAAGGGTTGGATTTCCTTTATAGTAGTGGCTTTAAAGGTGTCAATCAAAAAGGAAATGGAAATGCTAATGTTGGCGGACGAATCAGCCAACGAGGAGAAACTGCTTCTACACCTTCTTATGTGTTAATTAAATCTAATTTTCCCCCACAACAGGAACCTTATCAAACAGTAACAATTTTTGGAGTTAACCAGCGTGATCGCGCTACATTTATTCAACAATTAAACTCATTAAACCCTATGCAAATTCAGTAAATTGGCCCGATGCCAACCAACTCAGAGATTTTTTAAAAATTAAACTTGCTAAGAAGTTAAAAGTC
>NZ_JADEXI010000617.1:0-2658 GCF_015207185.1 Microcystis sp. LEGE 08355
CCCCACACCCCACTTCCCCACTTCCCGATTTCCCGATTTCCCCAAGGTAACAAAACCAGATATTCTACTAAATAGTCGCCTATCACACCAGCCTGATCTCGTGGTCGTCCAATGCAGTTTGCCAAGATATTAATCGCCAATCGCGGGGAAATCGCCTTAAGAATCCTTCATAGTTGCGAAGAATTGGGCATTAGAACCGTTGCCGTCCACTCTACCATCGATCGCCATGCCCTTCATGTTCAATTGGCCGATGAGAGTGTTTGTATTGGTCCGCCTCCGAGCAGCAAAAGTTACTTAAACATCCCTAATATCATCTCGGCTGCCCTAACACGCAACGCCACGGCCATCCATCCTGGTTACGGTTTTTTGGCAGAAAACGCCCGCTTTGCCGAAATTTGTGCCGATCATCAGTTAACTTTTATCGGTCCGTCTCCCAGTGCTATTCTGGCTATGGGCGATAAATCTACCGCTAAAAAAACCATGCAAAAAGCGGGAGTTGCCACTATCCCCGGCAGTGGTGGTTTAATTACCTCGGAAGCGGAAGCAAAGCGTATCGCTGATGACATCGGTTATCCTGTCCTGATTAAAGCCACTGCTGGCGGTGGAGGGCGTGGGATGCGTCTTGTCAAGAGTGCAGATGAACTAGGTGATATGTTAAAAGCCGCCCAAGGGGAAGCAGAAGCGGCTTTTGGCAATTCGGGAGTATATCTAGAAAAATTTATCGAATGTCCCCGACATATCGAGTTTCAGATTTTGGCCGATAGTCACGGTAACGTAATCCATTTAGGAGAAAGAGACTGTTCGATTCAGCGACGACACCAAAAACTGCTAGAAGAAGCACCTAGCCCCTTCTTAACGCCCCATTTACGCTCCAAAATGGGTAATGCCGCCGTTAAAGCCGCTAAATCGATTAATTACGTCGGGGTGGGAACCGTGGAATTTTTAGTCGATAAACACGGTAATTTTTACTTCATGGAAATGAACACCCGTATTCAGGTGGAACACCCCGTCACGGAGATGATCACGGGGATGGACCTGATCCGAGAACAAATTCGGGTGGCACAGGGCGAAAAACTGCAAATTAAGCAAGATCAGGTGATATTTAGAGGGCATTCGATTGAGTGTCGCATTAATGCCGAGGATCCCGATCACAATTTTCGTCCTCACCCCGGCAAAATTAGCGGTTATCTGCCCCCCGGCGGTCCAGGTGTCCGCATGGATTCCCACGTTTACACCGATTACGAAATCCCCCCCTATTACGATTCCCTAATCGGTAAGTTAATTGTCTGGGGAGAAAATCGCGAAACTGCCATTAAACGCATGAAACGCGCCCTGCGGGAATGTGCGATCACGGGAGTACCGACGACTATTGATTTCCATCGTAAAATATTGGAAACTCCCGCCTTTTTAGCCGGAGATGTTTACACTAATTTCATCCAGGAACATCTCTTGCCCTAGCGCGTTACCATGAATTTTAGACGAGAGTAGGTTGGGGATAATAATGACAGTAAGTGGGTGGGTGGAATTAAATATAAGATGAACGTAGGTTGGGTTGAAGCATGAAACCCAACGCCCGCTCATGTTACGCTACCGCTAACCCATCCTACAAATAATTGTGCCTCCCTACTAGGGCGTTACCATGAATTTTAGACGAGAGTAGGTTGGGGATAATAATGACAGTAGAAGTTAAATTTAACTCGTTTCAACTGAGCGATGAACAATTCTTTCAACTGTGTCAGGATAACCGAGATTTACGTTTGGAACGCAACCCAAAAGGAGATTTAATTATTATGCCACCAACCGGAGGAGAAACTGGTAATTCTAACGCTGGAATCACTGCCCAATTATGGTTATGGAATAACCTACATAAATTAGGTGTAGTTTTTGATTCCTCCAGGGGATTTAAACTACCTAACGGAGCCGATCGCTCTCCCGATGCTGCTTGGATAACCTTAGAAAAATGGCAAGCTTTAACCCCACAACAAAAGGAAAGATTTTTACCTCTATCTCCCGATTTTGTCATTGAATTAATGTCTCCTAGTGATAGCCTAGAAACTACTAGGAAAAAAATGCAGGAATATTTAGATAATGGGACTCGTTTAGGTTGGTTAATCAATAGAAAAACGAGAGAAGTAGAAATTTATCGTCAAGGACAGGCAGTAGAAATTTTAACTAATCCAGAGAGTTTATCGGGGGAAAATATTTTATCTCAGTTTGTCTTAGAACTTGATAATATTTGGTAATTCTATAATCCTATAAAAGAGAATCTATGATGACAGTAGTAGAAATTAAATTTGAATCTTGGCAACTCAGCGATGAACAGTTTTTTCAACTGTGTCAGGATAACCGAGATTTACGTTTGGAACGCAGCGCAAAAGGAGATTTAATTATTATGCCACCAACTGGAGGAAAAACGGGCAATAGTAACGGTAGAATCACCCAAAAATTATTTAATTGGTCAGATAACAATGGTACGGGTATCGCTTTTGATTCCTCCACGGGATTTAAACTACCTAACGGAGCCGATCGCTCTCCCGATGCTGCTTGGATAACCTTAGAAAAATGGCAAGCTTTAACCCCACAACAAAAGGAAAGATTTTTACCTCTATCTCCCGATTTTGTCATTGAATTAATGTCTCCTAGTGATAGCCTAGAAAC
>NZ_JADEXI010000618.1:0-2658 GCF_015207185.1 Microcystis sp. LEGE 08355
AGAGGTTAATATAGACAATACAAGGTCAACAAAAAGATGTCAAGTTGTATCCTTAACAAGGGAACAGTCAAACTAGGAGCCGTGTGAGGTGAAAGTCTCATGCACGGTTCTGAATGGGAGGGGAGGTAGGTGACGACCTTCTCGACCCCTAATAGGATCACATTACCGTGCGCTGTTATCGAAAAAATCAACAATTGCCCGAAGAAGATCAAACCAGAGGATGATAGAAAAGTTAGAATTACCCTTGCAACTATGACCCTAGATATTATCCCCGAAGGGGAAGAACGCAAAGTGGAAGCTGTCAGTAGTGCCGCCATTGATGGTGCGCCGATCGCCTATATTGTCGTCTTAGCGGCCATTGTCACTACTCTTTCTTTTATTCCCTTCTCCATTGTCCTCGCTTCCGGCGGTAGTATGCCCCTCAGTCAAGCGGTTTTTCCCCTCTTGGGTTGGTTACTCGGCCCGATCGCTGGAGCGATCGCTAGTGGCATTGGGTCCTTAATTGGGGCTTTCCTTGCCCCCTACACGGCAGGAATTCACGCTATTTCGGTCTTTGGGGCAATTATAGCCAGTTTTGTGGCGGGAACAATGGTTTTAGGCAAAAAACGCCGTTATTGGTGGTTAGGATTGACGTTAATTTTTCTGATTCCCCTGTTTATCTACGCTAACCGGGCGATCGGACTGAACGGCATTTCGCCACGAGTCTTTATTGCTGGGGCTTTCGTCGATTGGTCGGCTTTGGTATTATTTATCCTACCAACCCGGACTCTGTTTACCCATTGGATCAAAGGTAGCAATTTTGCCCTAGTAGCGGCGGGAATTTTTGGGGGTACTTGCACTGCCAGCGGCCTCTCCCATTTAGGGGTCGTCGCCATTACCTACTCGATTTTTAACTGGCCCGAAGAAGTGTGGATCGCTTTAATTCCGATCATCCCCGTAGAAAATCTGATTCGTTCCCTCGTCGGCATGGTGATCGGTTGTGGTGTGATTGCCGGTTTACGGGCGATCGGTCTGGTCAAATCACGAGAGGCGATCTACTAGACCTCTTGTAAAAATCAAAAATTGTTGTTAGGGTTAGGAGTCAGGAGCCGGTCGTCGGGAGTCAGGAGAAGAAAAAAGACAAGAGACGACTAGACTATCCATAAAACCTAAGATTATGTCGAATTTATCCGAGCTTTTAGATATTGTGACCCAATAGCGGCTCGATAACTTATTTTTGCAGGAGGTCTACTGAAATGGGAATACAGCAGTTATCTTAAATGGTGACATAGGAGGTTTTCCTTTTGGGGTGTGGGGTGTGGGGTGTCGGGACGGACGCAAGGGCAAGAATTGCCGCGTTGCGTCCAACCCCCCACCGAAAAAAAAGAGAACTAGCGTTTAAGCCAACTCATCATTGCCCGCAGATCTTGGCCGACTTCTTCGATCGAATGTTCTGCTTCTTGACGACGCATAGAGGTGAAACCCGGTTTACCTGCTTGATTTTCGAGGACAAACTCTCGGGCAAATTGTCCCGATTGAATTTCCCCGAGGATTTTCCGCATTTCGGTCTTAGTCGCTTCCGTCACCACCCGCGGACCGCGAGTATAGTCACCGTACTCGGCTGTATTGGAAATACTATCGCGCATTTTGGCCAAACCGCCCTCGACGATCAGATCGACGATCAGTTTCACCTCGTGTAAACACTCAAAATAGGCTAATTCGGGCTGATAACCAGCTTCCACGAGGGTTTCAAAGCCGGCTTTAATTAAAGCACTTAAACCGCCGCATAATACTGCCTGTTCGCCAAAAAGGTCCGTTTCTGTTTCCTCGCGGAAAGTGGTTTCCAAAACCCCGGCCCGAGTGCCACCGATACCTTTAGCGTAGGCCATCGCCCGATCGCGTGCTTGGCCGGTAGCATCTTGATAGACGGCGAATAAACAGGGGACCCCTTGACCTTGTTCGTAGGTACGACGGACGAGATGGCCCGGTCCTTTGGGGGCAACCATAACCACATCGACATTATCCGGGGGAACCACTTGACCGAAATGAATATTAAAGCCGTGGGCAAAAGACAAAACCTTGCCTGGGCTTAAATTCGGGGCAATTTCGTGGAGATAAATCGTTTTCTGCACTTCATCCGGTAAGAGGATCATGATCCAGTCGGCAATTTTAGCGGCTTGGGCCACATCATAAACCGGAATACCGGCTTCTTTGGCTTTGATGGCCGATTTACTGCCGGGATATAGACCAACAATCACATTAACGCCACTATCCTTGAGATTTAATGCGTGGGCATGACCCTGGGAACCATAACCAATAATAGCGATCGTTTTTCCCGCTAATAAATCTAAATTGGCATCCTCATCATAGTACATTTGTGCCATGAAACTCGCTCCTTAACTTCTTTTGTCACTGTGCAAACTCCTAATTATACGGGAAAATCACGCCCGTCAGAAGCATTTGAGCGCCGGTTTCCTGGAGTCAGGAAAAAATATTGTCTAGAAAAATTGCAATTTTCTCTGGAGAATTGGGTATTCTAACTAGGCTTGGCTGAATAAATCTAAAAACCTTGTTGGATAAGGTTTTTAGACTTTTCAAAAAGTGCCGACCATTGGAGTGATGGGGGGGAAAATTCCGGGACTTTTTCCCTGAAAATTAGGTAATTGACCACCTGAAAAT
>NZ_JADEXI010000619.1:0-2638 GCF_015207185.1 Microcystis sp. LEGE 08355
CCCCTGATCACCCCAAAACCCCAAAACCCTCTAACAACCCGTTGATTAAAAACAAAAATTATGTGCCGGGCTGTGTTAGAATCAACGCTTAAAGAAAAAGCTAAAAGCTAGAAAACCAAACAGGGCATCTAACCTTTAGCTATTCTTGTTCAACGTTACAGTTATCAATGTGTACGAGACATTGGTAACTGTTATTTTTGTTTCTTGAAGCGGGAAACCAATCCTAAACCACCCACAGCCAGAAGTCCGAGGATAGTACCCGGTTCGGGAACGGATTGGTGGAAAGAATTTTGTAATTGGAATAGACCTTCAGTGGGGCCACCAGTATTATTTAGGGTATTTGTGACGGTCAACAGTGTCTTGGGGGCGATAGGGATGAGACCGCTAGGAGGGACCGGTGAGCCGTTAACTGAAACTAAGGAGAGCCCAGGTATCTCAGCAAATGTCTCGGTTACAGTCCCGTAGTTGGATGATACGTCTGAATCCAGGTCAACCCCGACAATAGACTTGTTGGAGCCAATGACCTCGATCGTATATGTGAAAGACCCCCCGGGACCCTTGTTAGGATCAGGGGCATCCTGTGTCAGAGAATCGTATGTGAAATAATAATGACCACCCATCTCGGTCAGCGCAACATCATCCAGAGCCTCGGCCCCAATGCTACCCGAGACGTACGTAACTTTTTTGTCGCCTTCAATAAGAGGAGTTCCGCTCGTCCAATCCGCCCAAGTTAACATCGCGGCACTGGCACTGGTAGCGGTAAGCACCGCGCCGGCGAGAACCCCGATGGCTAGAGAGCCAGAAGCAAAAGTTTTGGTTAATTTGTTGGTTGTCATCATAACTGAATTATCCAGCGTTAATTGTGTGTACTATAGCCATCAAAAGAGGTTAAGCAAGCGTTAAGCTCGCTGATAACTTTTTGTGTGACCTGACATAATTATAGCGAAACTTTTCAAAAAAAACAGGTGTTTTAGAATAGGGTGAGCGCATCTCCAACGCTATTGACCATTGACCAATTTGGTCATCCGCTTGCTGTGTGGGCATTTCAATTGATACCAGTCAATCAAAATAGTTAGGAATTCTTAACATTTGGTCGATTTTTGCTTAACAATTGAGATGGCAAATTCTCCTCAAATATTACTGAATCACTCTCTGGGTAAGCAACTCACATAAATCAAGTTCATTTTGTTAAGGATTGTTAAGATGCGCTTCGCTTACCCTGTGTTTTATAAAACTTTTTTTCGGCAATATTTAGCTATTTTTTGTCAAATTTATAGGGTTTTTTCTTGAAGATCACTGCTGGATTGTTTCTGCTAATTTGGGGCAATAGATTCTCCCGATTCCTCCTCCTCAAACACAGGATAAAGATGTTTTGGCTTGACCCTGGCATCGCTGGTCGTAAACGTCCATATTACTGTAGATGCAGTCTGATTACGTTCTTTTTGCGATGTTTCTATCTCCCTTTTCAGTTCTTCCTTGCTAGAAATCCTGGTTCTTCGGTTTGTGTTATGCAATGGACGAGGGTTATAACGGATGTAACCCTTATTTAGAAAGGCATTTGGCGATTTTTTTCAATTGTCTTTTATCTAGAGCGAACTAATCAATTAAGTCTCTTGCCAGATAAGGATTTAGTCGATTTATGCCACCTTATCCAACCATACCAAGTAACGAAGAACCGAAATCCTTCTATCTAAACATTGCCTCGATAAGACGCTTAGTTCAGTTTCGGCTAAATTTAACCAGCTACCATTACGAGGTGTGTGATAAATTTCCAGTCTTCTAGCTAAACGATGAGCAACGGGTGCTGGAAATGCTTCATAAAGCGAGGCTATGTTATGAGTGTTCAGATTATCACAGACGAGCTTGACTTTTCGAGCCTTTGGATAGTTCACATCCAATAACTTTCGACTATCTCGGTTACTCACCCGTCTCCATCCTCGATGGGGGTCAAAAAACATGAACAAGACTTGAACCCCTTCACGACTATAGTGATAGTCTTCTTTTTTGTCTTGTCCAGCCTCGATAAATTTCTTTAATTAAAACCGGGTTATATAAGGGAGGGCGCACGCAGTCATTGGTGTCAACTTAAGGGAAGAGGTTCCCATATTTGTCGATGGAGAGCCTCTTTCTCTCGATGTCGCTGACGTTCAGCTTTAATCAGTCCAAAAAGTTGAGCGCGTTCGGCTAAATAGCTGATTACATCTGGGTTTTCGCCCCGAGAGAAAGCCTTCGCTACATAGTAAAGGCTTCTAAAAACCATCTCGACAGAAATTTTTTCTGGCGGCTGATGGAGAGCTACAGCCACATCTTGAACTATCTGAATCAGAACAGTATAGAAAATCAAGGTAGTGAGAATTTGGATTTGTACGCCGTTAGTGTGTCCAACCGATAAATAGGCCAGTCCTAAGAGTCGCTTGGTTAAGAGAAAAGCTTCTTCTATCTGCCATCTTCTTCTATACAAATCACAAACTTCTTCAGCGGATAGTTGTTCAGAATCAAGCACGTTTGTCACAGAAATGTTGAATCTCGTAACAAAACTTTACATTTAAGAACATGACAACCCCAGAACGCCATTTTTCAGATTGAATAGACAATTTTCCTAAACCAGTGTACATAGCTGATATGTTGACACATAAAA
>NZ_JADEXI010000620.1:0-2636 GCF_015207185.1 Microcystis sp. LEGE 08355
CTCCTCGGTAAAACGGGTTTAAATTATCAAAAGGAAATCAAACCCTGGTTAGGGGAGGAAATTACTCTCGCTGTTACTTCCCTAGATTTCGATCGCGATACCGATAATGGTATCCAACCGGGTTATCTTTTGGCAATTCAAAGTAAAGATGGTGAACGCGCTAAGGAATTTCTGCAAGCTTCCTACTCAAAACAGGCGGTTTCGGGCAAATTTGACCTGGTTTTTGAACCCTACAAGGGAGTTAACCTGATTTATCAACGTCCCTTGACTGCGGGAGATAATAATCGTTTTCTCGCTAGTGCCGTCGTCGGTGATACGGTGCTTTTTGCCAATAATATCAAGGTTTTGCGCGAGGCACTTAATAACGTGCAAGTACCGGATTTAAACCTAAAAAATAGCCCTGATTACCGAGAAGCCCTCAAAAATATCACCGAACCGCGTATAGCTATAGTTTACGGCAATTTACCCCCGTTATCGGCTTGGATCGCTAATCAATCCGTCCCGGAGAGTCCCGAAGCAAAACAACGATTAGCCACGGCTTTTACCCTCAAATCCGGGGGAATAGTCGCTCAAACCGCCTTAATTGGAGTCTTAGGACAGGATGACCAAGCACCAATTTTATCTAGTCCCGTGGGAGCATTATCTTTTATCGGCGAAAATAGCCTTTTAGTCGCCGCTAGTCGCGATTTAAATCGTTTTTGGACTCAGGTGGAGGAGGGGTTAGAAGCAGATAGTCCCCTACAGGAATTAATAACACAGGTCTTAAACCGCTTCCAGTCGCCTTTAGGTTTAAATTTGCCTGAAGACGTTTTTAGCTGGGTTAGAGGCGAATATAGCCTCGCTCTCGTGCCTAATTCAAAGGGGATGGAACCCGATAGTGTTTTTCTAGGGGAACGGGTGATGGGAGTAGAGGTGGACAGTGCGATCGAGCATTTGGATGAGTTGGCCCGCAGTCGCGGCTATAATGTGGTTAATCTGCCTTTACTCGATCGATCGGTGACAGCTTGGACAAAGTTAACCACGGCAGTCCCGGAAGGAAAAGCGCAACTAGAGACGCTCGTGACGGGAGTGCATACTAGAGTCGATAATTATGAAATTATCGCCAGTTCTGTGGAAGCGATGGGTTTAGCTTTATCTGCACAGAAAAAACCCATTTTAGGTAGTGGTAAGTTTCGACAGGCAATTACTGCTTTACCCGCAGAAAATGATGGTTATTTTTACATCGATTGGCGACAATTGCAACCAGTTATTGAGTCGAAATTTCCGATCGTGCGGGTGTTAGAATTGTCGATTAAGCCTTTATTTAATAATCTGCGTTCTCTTACTATTAGCAGCCAAGGTAGTGAAAATTCTGTGCGTCGGGGAACGATTTTCTTTAACTTGGGAGTGAAGTCTTAATCAGTTATCAGTTATCAGATAGAAGCTTGTAGTTTGGGTTGAGCGATTTAATACTTAGGAGAAAACTGCTCGATTCAATGGTTTGAGCGAAACCCAACATTCTTGACGACATTGGTGTGGTTGGGTTTCCCTCAAGCGTCGCTAATATTTGACAGACAAAAGTTATTATTACTCAATCCAAGCTAAGGTTAGTATGTTAAAGTATATAAGAAGTATGGAAAAGCCAAAGTATTTTGGATGAGCTTGCCAAATTCGCTTTACTGTTTAAACCATGACTACTATCACAATTGTTCCAGAATTTGCTGGAAAAACCTTGACATATAAAGCAATTTGTGCCAACAAAGAAACAAGTGGTTTGACTCCAGGTCAAGCACTGGATCTTATGGAAACAAGTTTAATTGCTGAAGGTGAAAATATGGGTGAGACATTAGTGATTTTACAGCGTTTCCGTCCTGATAATTTATTCAGCAAACAGCAACAAGAACGTTGACAAGAACTGATGGAAGAATTTCATCAATCTCTAGCTTCTGAGACTGAATTTTCTGCGATAAAACAGCAAGAATTAACAGCTTTAATTGAGACAGAATTACAAGCAAGTATTCAAAGAGGGAAAAGAATCATCAAACAGATTCAAGATAATGATTAATTTATAGTCAAGAAACATTAGGTAACAAGCATCTCTTTTCAAGGGAACAAAAATTAAAATTTTTCTGATTTTAACTGATTTAAAGCTATCGACTTCAGGTAGTAATTACTGACAACTTATGACTGATAACTGATAACTGATAACTGAAATGACCCATCTCCAATATACTCTCGTTGCGAAAAGGGCAAAACATAGATGCGAATATTGTCATGCACCAGAGATTATTTTTAATCTTGCTTTTGAAGTAGATCACATTGTTCCCCTCTCTAGAAAAGGGGAAGATAAACCAGAAAATTTAGCTCTATCATGTCGTATTTGCAATCTTCATAAATTAGCTCGTATTGAGCGTGTAGGGTGCGTTACGCTAACGCTAACGCACCAATCCTAGTTATAAACCCAACATTATTGACGACCTTGGTGTGGTTGGGTTTCGCTCAAGCGTCGCTAATATTTGACAGACAAGAGTTATTATTGCTCAACCCAACCTACTGCTGTTGATAACTTGTTTAATTTGTTGTGCTAGGGTTTGGATTTCTTGGGCAAAATTGGGGTCTTTGAGCATTTCTACCTGTAAAAAAGGAACCACTTGCTG
>NZ_JADEXI010000621.1:0-2633 GCF_015207185.1 Microcystis sp. LEGE 08355
ATTAATTCCCTACCAAATCTAAGTAATCTATCCTTATGAGTTAAGACTAATCTCTCTACTTTACTATCAACAATCAACCGAATTAATCGCTTTAATCCTTTTTTGTTGTAGTTAAGTCCTGAACCTAGGTCGTCTATAATTTCAACTTGCCAACCGTTTTGAGCGCAAAACAATTCGACAACTTCTTTTTGACGTTCTAAATCCTTCTTTTGATCATGACTAGAAACACGACAATAGCCAACAGTATAGGAAAGATTCTCTTTTACTCCAAGCAACTGAGAAATTGTATAACGACGATGCCCATTAGCAGTCCGTTCTGGAATTAGTTTACCTTCAGACTCCCAACGCCTTAACGTCGATACGCTTACACCTTTTAATTTAGCGGCTTCTGATATGGTCAACTTACTCATAAAACTATTATAGCATAAGTCATGAGTAATTTTGGATAGTATTAGTTAGGTTTTTGGCTTCTGTATTTAACCCTTTCCAACTAACCTAACTACCGCTCAACTTTAAACATCGCTAGAACCACTCTGGAGACTAGCGAGGGATTTTTCAAAATTCATTCTCTGTTCAGCATTGCGGAGAAAGTAACCACTCATCATTGCTGAGGCCAATAACCGGCCCAGATGTTCGCGACTGGTACTGATAGTGACCCCGAAATGTTCGGAAGGAAGGTTGCCCAAAAGTCCGATAATGTTGCGTTCCATCACTTGAAAAACCTCTTGGGACTCCGGTTTCGAGAGTTGGGCGATTGTCTCCGGACTTAAGGTCTGGACATACTGCCACAAACTCTCGGAAAATTCACTATCGGTACCGAATAAATTGTGAGGGCGATCGTTTTCTCTGTACACCTTTGATCTCCTTAACTCAATTTTTTTAAATTATCCTTTTGGTTCTTCCAATTTAACAGTTTTTTGAGATAGTGGGGGTCGGTAGAACCGAACCTGAAGGGAATGAATGGTCATACCAAGCAGAAAACCCATCTCCAGCACAAATCAAAAACTTAACACTGATGATAACCGATGACTGTTCACTGATAACTTTTATTTACCCATACCTAAATGCTGGGCCTTTTGATAGACTTTCCCCTCCGTCAGCAGCGAGGGAGCAATAACCACTTCCACCTGTTGCATTTCCTTTAAGTTCTTAGCACCTAAAGTTCCCATACTGGTTTTCAGCGCCCCTAGTAGGTTATGAGTACCATCATCCAATTTTGCTGGTCCGACGAGGATTTCGGCAATAGTTCCCGTACTGCCCACACTAATGCGGGTTCCCCGGGGTAGAACTGGACTAGGTGTGGCCATACCCCAGTGAAAACCGCGGCCGGGGGCCTCCAAGGAGCGGGCAATGGGAGAACCAATCATCACCGCATCGGCGCCACAGGCGATACATTTGCAGATATCACCGCCGGTAATAATGCCGCCATCGGCAATAACGGGGACGTATTTACCGGTTTCTTGGAAAAAATCGTCCCTAGCGGCGGCACAATCGGCCACAGCAGTGGCCTGGGGAACTCCCACCCCTAAAACGCCGCGAGAAGTACAGGCAGCCCCGGGACCGATACCGACTAAAACCCCAGCTGCCCCGGTTTTCATCAGGTTAAGGGCGACTTCATAGGTGACGCAGTTGCCCAAAACCACGGGAATGGGCATTTCTTGGCACAGTTGCACTAAATCGAGGGGGGTGATAGCTTCCGGGGATAAATGGGCAGTGGAAACGACGGTTGCTTGGACAAAGAGAATATCGGCCGCTGCTTGGGCAACGATAGCACCGTATTTGACGGCACCGGCAGGGGTGAGGCTAACTGCCGCAATACCGCCTTTTTCTTGAATTTCTTGGATACGAAGCTCGATTAGTTGCGGTTTAATCGGTTCTGCGTAGAGTTCCTGCATTAAACCGACGAATTCTGCTTTGCCGACCGCCGCAATGCGATCAAGAATCGGGTTAGGATCCTCGTAACGAGTTTGAATACCTTCGAGGTTTAGTACCCCTAGCGCCCCCAACTCGGAGAGGAGGACGGCCATTTTAGTATCCACCACCCCATCCATAGCGCTGGCGATAATCGGGATTTCCCGCTCGATATTGCCGAGAGACCAACGGGTATCGGCTAAACTAGGATCGAGGGTTCGCACTCCGGGTACAAGTGCGATTTCATCGATACCGTAAGCTCTACGGGCTGTTTTGCCCCGACCAATAATTGTATCCACTTTTCTATACTATTTCAGACCTATTTAGCCTAGACTAGCAAATTTCGCACCATCTCGAAAAGCTTTTCGGTATTATGGCAGACTAGGCCCTGGGAAAATAATCGCCACAGTCGATCGCTTGTTCGGTGTTGGCGCTCCTGGGTTGTACACTACATTTGAGGCGATAATCGTTGGTAAAGTAGCGGCAGTGGGAGCAAGGGATGGAGTGCATCCTTCGGGCAACTTGCCAACTGTCGCGCACGGCACTGGCTAAAGACCAGCAAACTAAAGCGATAATGGCAGCGGCGATTGAAAAACGTAAAATAATCCAGATTTCCATAGCGAGCGACTAAAATTACCTGATTTGGATGGGAATCAACCGAGGCAATTGGCATAGGGTTAGATAGGGTTTGCGGCAAAAAGTTTGTTGGTGGGGGCAGGGTG
>NZ_JADEXI010000622.1:0-2633 GCF_015207185.1 Microcystis sp. LEGE 08355
GATCTAGAGACGTTGTTATAACAATGTCTCTCTATTTTTTGGAGATGAGGAAATCTCTACTGATTTGCTCTGGCTTTTGTCGTTAAGTAGCTGGTTATAATTAAATTGAAGATGGGTTTTGGGTTCGATCCCCCCTTAATCCTAGGGTTGATTCATCGTAGGGTTGATTCATGAATCAACCCTACCCTTAATCGATCTTTAACAAGGGGACATCTCAAAGTTTTTAACACCTACCTACTTAAAAATCAGGAAAATTTAATCCCAAGATTTCCATCTCAAGCACCGAGAGCAAGTTCCATTACTATTAGAATAGTAACTTTTTGTGAAGATTTGGTTAACCGGGATGATCCGAGGGGACAAAACAAATATAATCATCTTAACCATCTTTCCAGACAGCATAACTACAAGAGTGCAGAATGGAATTGTTGAGCTAAGGAGATTAACTAATCTCAAGTCAATTTTTCTCGTCTGTGTTGGCTTGAGAGACACAATCATCGTCGCAAAAGTTTTTTTCATTCAATTTAGAGGTTGTAAAATGACTAATAATCAGGAAAATCTTAGTAAAGAAAACCCAATTTATACAGTTCTCAGTATCGGTCAAAGAGGAGCAGGAAAAACAGTTTTCCTAGCGGCATCTTATCAGACTTTAAAAAATCCAGCAACTTGGGTAAATCAGGCTAATATTGTCTTCAGATCTCAAGAGGAAGAAAGCGAAGAAGATATTGAAAAAATTCTCAATTATGTCGCTAGAACAGGTCAATATCCCCCCGCCACTTTAAAAATCAGTAACTTTGATTTTAGTTTAGAGAAAAAAAGCGGTGATCAATCGGAGAAAATAGCGACAATTCGCTGGTGGGATCTACCAGGAGAAAGTTGTAAAATCTATAATTTAGCTTTTGTCAATATGGCTTTACAGGCTAATGCTTGTTTACTGTTTTTAGAGGCAGCAAGTTTATTAAATGATTCAGACAAGCATAATAATTACCTGAAAATTTTTCAAACCTTGATCGAGATAATTAACTATAATAAAAATAGGTTTAATTTAGGCATTATTATCAGCAAATGCGATCTAGTTTTTTCCGACCAAAAATCTTGGCAAAACCTACAATTAAAAGTCCAAAAATTAGAGCAAAAACTGCGAGACCAAAAAGTTAATCACCGTTTTTTTTACTCAACAGTTTTAATTGATTCCCAACAAGGCACGCTGCAAGCAAATCAAGCTTTAGACTCCCTATCTTGGTTATTGTCTCAAATCGATCAACAACTGGTAAACTTTTCCTAAACGACCAGCACTATATCCGAGCTATTTACAGAAAGATTAGCCAAAAAATCTCTCAAAAATCTGCTGACTTTCTTATAGCAGTTATCTTAACGGTGAGAAATGTCGTCAAATAAGTAGTCGTGCAAAATTAATTTCCTAGTCGAGACTCCGAGACTCCGAGACTCCGAGACTCCGAGACTCCGAGACTCCGAGACTCCGAGACTCCGAGACAGCTATTAGGTATCGGATTTGGGTTTTCAGTTCTCTGTTTGCTCACATCAGCAGAAGTCTTACGGAGTAGTGGCTCAGATGTGTAATTAATTTTGCTTAGGTACTTATCTCCCCAAAAACTAGAAACAAGACACAATTGTGTTAAAATTATTTATAATAGCGCACAAAAGTGCTTAAAGGTTACAGATCATGTCCTTGCTCGTTGAACAACTGATTTATAGCAGTTTCTCGCAACTGGGATTTAAATATATCGCTAGTGCCAATGTCCCCCTAGGGATTCAACAGTTTTTTTATCAACATATAGTCTCTCAGTTATGGGACACCTATAATCCTCCAGACAGGAAATTTAAAGGAGTCTATATCTATCAAATTGACTCCCATAACACCCTCTTTGGTTGGTTAATTAACGATGGTAAGGATGAATTTGGTCGTGGGGATATCCCTTACTTTCATTGTTATTATTTACAGGAACTACTCGACTCGAAACAACTATTTAAAATTCTTGCCTGTCTAGAAGCAGGTCCCCTAAAACGTATTGCCAGAGATGAGGCTAAAATCTCCCTTGAACCCTTAACTTTAGCCGACAATTATCAGGCAAATGCCTTTGAATTAGGGATTAAACTTTCTAAAGATATTCGTCTGTTTAGCCACCAGCAACTGGGAGAAAAAAAAAACCTGCAATGGTTTATCTCCTCGAAAGAAACCAAAGAACGACCACATCCCACCGATAATAACTATGATAACTCTAAAAATACCGTACCTAGTCAACCAAATTATCAGGTAGAAATTGCCAAAATCCTGCAAGAATTAGCCGAAAAACCGCTCGCTATTGAGGGGATCATGCTTGTTTCTCCCCAGGGTCAACCTTTGACTGATTCCATCGGCATGGAACACAATAGTGCTTTAATCTTAGCAGGAACAATGGTCTATCTTGTCAATAACACAAAAGAGGAATTAAGCTGGTCTGATCTGGAACAAATTGCTATTCGCAGTCCCCAGGGTCATCTGATCTTAACCCCTTGCAGTGACCAAGCTTTTCTTTTAGTGAAAACTGGCAAAACGATCACGGGATTGTTAGAGGGAGAAATCCAAAAAACTCGCTCAAAATTAGCAAAAATTCTCGCTATCTCTAACCCCACTG
>NZ_JADEXI010000623.1:0-2630 GCF_015207185.1 Microcystis sp. LEGE 08355
AGGAGGTGGAAAGAGCCGTAAACTTGATTAACAATCGTCCTCGAAAATGTCTTGACTATCGTACCCCGAATGAGGTATTCTATAAAGGTAGATCAGATAGTGATGCAATTCAGACTTGAATTGGCCCTCCTTGACTAAAACCACTGTTCCTGATTATCTAAGAAAGATTCAAATTAATGTTATTTTACACCCAATAATCAAGAACTTAATCCATAATTTTCAAGAAAACAATCTGGAAAGCAACCTAATCGATTGTTTAAAGACATTAAAACATCAATCTTCTGGACAAATTGGCGGCATTGCTGGCAATATTATCAACTTACTTAATATACTGAAAAATGGTCACTTAATCGGCTACGATTTTTCTCATATCTCTATTCGACAAGTTGATTTCTCAAACATTAAACTCAACCAAGTAGATTTTTCATACTCACAGTTTTTTGACTGTATTTTCCCTCAAACTTGTGGCAGTATTTTATCAATTTCTTGCAGTCAGTTTAATCGCTCTTTTCCAAGAGAAGATCTTTTAGCAACTGGTGACAGTCATGGGATGATTTACCTCTGGAAAGTCAAACAAGACGGAAAATTAGAATTAAGCAAAAGTTTTCCTGCTCACGGAAGTTGGGTGTGGTCAGTAGCCTTAAATTCCGAGGGACAGTTACTAGCAAGTGGGGGACAAGACGGAATTATTAAAATTTGGTCTATTACAACAGATCTATCTATAAATTGTCATTCTTTGCCCCACCCTTCTCAAAAACATTATGCTCCTATCAGAGCCGTTACTTTTAGTGCTGATAGTAAGTTTTTAGCCACAGGAAGTGAGGACAAAACTATTAAAATATGGTCAGTTGAAACAGGAGAATGTCTCCACACCCTTGAAGGACATCAAGAACGAGTAGGTGGTGTTACCTTTAGTCCAAATGGTCAACTTTTAGCCAGTGGCAGCGCTGATAAAACCATCAAAATATGGTCAGTTGACACAGGAAAATGTCTCCATACTCTTACAGGACACCAAGATTGGGTTTGGCAAGTTGCCTTTAGTTCCGATGGTCAACTTCTAGCCAGTGGAAGTGGGGATAAAACCATTAAAATATGGTCTATTATAGAAGGAGAATATCAAAATATTGATACTTTAGAAGGACATGAAAGCTGGATTTGGTCAATTGCTTTTAGTCCCGACGGTCAATATATAGCCAGTGGGAGTGAAGATTTTACACTGCGATTATGGTCAGTAAAAACAAGAGAATGTCTTCAATGTTTTAGGGGATATGGCAATCGATTATCATCGATTACTTTCAGTCCCGATAGTCAATATATCTTGAGTGGTTCTATAGATCGATCGATCCGATTATGGTCTATCAAAAACCATAAATGTCTTCAACAGATTAATGGTCATACTGACTGGATCTGTTCAGTAGCTTTTAGTCCCGATGGAAAAACATTGATAAGTGGAAGTGGAGATCAAACGATTAGATTATGGTCAGGGGAAAGTGGCAAAGTAATTAAAATTTTACAAGAAAAAGATTATTGGGTTTTATTGCATCAAGTCGCAGTTAGTCCGAATGGTCAACTGATTGCTAGTACCAGTCACGATAACACCATCAAACTTTGGGATATTAGGACAGATGAAAAATACACTTTTTCCCCAGAACATCAAAAGCGCGTATGGGCGATCGCTTTTAGTCCTAATAGTCAAATGCTGGTAAGTGGTAGTGGAGATAATTCTGTTAAGCTTTGGTCGGTTCCGAGAGGATTTTGTCTCAAGACTTTTGAGGAACATCAGGCCTGGGTATTATCAGTAACTTTTAGTCCTGACGGAAGATTAATAGCAACTGGTAGTGAAGATCGAACTATAAAACTCTGGTCTATTGAAGATGATATGACTCAATCTTTGCGGACTTTTAAAGGTCATCAAGGAAGAATTTGGTCTGTTGTCTTTAGCTCTGACGGTCAGCGATTAGCCAGTTCAAGTGATGATCAAACGGTCAAAGTTTGGCAAGTCAAAGATGGTAGATTAATTAATAGTTTTGAAGGTCATAAGTCTTGGGTATGGTCAGTGGCCTTTAGTCCCGATGGGAAGTTACTAGCAAGTGGAGGGGATGACGCAACAATCCGAATTTGGGATGTTGAAACAGGTGAACTTCATCAACTTCTGTGTGAACATACTAAAAGTGTCAGGTCAGTGTGTTTTAGTCCCGACGGTAAGACATTGGCCAGCGCAAGTGAAGACGAGACGATTAAACTTTGGAACCTAAAAACAGGAGAATGTCAGAATACTTTACGCTCTCCTAGACTTTATGAACAAACAAATATTAAGGGAGTAGAAGGGTTGAATTATGAAACGATCAACACAATGAAAATTTTAGGAGCTTTTCTGTCACGTTGAAAAAAAGATAGAAGTTAGCCAAGGGAGAACGTAGGTTGGGTTGAAGCATGAAACCCAACGCCCGCATGGGTTACGCTACCGCTAACCCATCCTACAAATAATTGTGCCTCCCTACTTAGAAGTTAGCCAAGGGAGTCTCAATGAGAGGTAATCCCGATCTGAAAATCCCTAAAACCCCACACCCCACTTCATAATTCATAATTCATAATTCATAATTCATAGTTCCGATGTAGTCTTAACGGGT
>NZ_JADEXI010000624.1:0-2630 GCF_015207185.1 Microcystis sp. LEGE 08355
GATAAGGGGGGTGCCGATGCCCCCTTAGTCCCCCCTTAATAAGGGGGGCATCTGAAAGTTTTTAATGCCTACCTACTTATGTCTGTTGAAATTGAACGGAAGTTTCTGGTTAAAGGGGATTCTTGGCGAGCGCTTGCGACCGGCAAGTTGTATCGTCAGGGATATATTCCTACCCAAGATGGATTGACAACTGTGCGAGTTCGTGTAGTTGGAGATCGGGGTTATTTAACCATCAAAGGCAAGACTGAGGGCATTAGTCGCCAAGAATTCGAGTATGCAATTCCCCTAGAAGATGCGGCACTCATGTTAGAAAACCTCTGTAAGAAACCTTTAATTGAAAAGATTCGTCATCGCATTTCTCTGGATAATTTAACTTGGGAAGTTGATGAATTTTGGGGGGATAATCAAGGTTTGATTATGGCTGAAATTGAGTTAGAACAAGAGGATCAAGTCATTACTATTCCCGATTGGATCGGCGAGGAAGTCACGGGAGATGAGCGATACTACAATAGCAATTTACAGAAATTTCCCTATAAAATGTGGTGATTGTAGTATTAATTTTCTCCCAGTTTAACTCTGGGTGGATACGGCTTTTTCTGCTTCGTTTAGCTTATTTGTTACCCGTCGGAGAACGCCATTAATAAAACGATAACCTTCATCATCAGAATAACGTTTTGCTAATTCGATCGCCTCATTAATTGCTACTTTTTGAGGTATATCGAGATAGAGCATTTCTACCACGGCAATTTGCAGGATATCCCGATCAATTCTCGGTAAACGATGTAGTTGCCAATCCACTAAAGCACTGGTTAATTCCTGTTCAATTTCCGCACGACGACGATAGACTGTACCGATTAATTCTAGGGCATATTCCCGCACTTCGTACTGACTAGATAACTGGACAATTTCGGGAAAATCTATCACGGTTCCTAAACGATTAATGGCATTGTGGGTAAGAGAAATTGCTTCTTTTACCATGGTTTGGGCGCTTTTTAGATTTGTTGCCTTAGTATCACTAGCGAGAATCCGTTCATTACCACGACTAATTTCAGCGGCAGCGGTTTCTAAGGTTTCTTGAATTTCGACGGTTAAGGTTCTAACTGCCACTAAAATTAAATCGTTTAAAGTTTGCTGTTCCAGGTTTTCAGGATTGCCTTTAATCTGACTTAAACTCAAAAGGGCAAGTTCTCGAGCAATGCGACGGGGTTGTTGACGGGGAGGCATAGAAATTTAGAAGGAGAGGAAAGAGAATTATACAACTTTATTGATCGCTATACGGTTGGGTTAATTTTTCTCGGCGATCAATTCTTGACTAACATCTATTTTAGCATAAAAGCTGCCAAGATTTAACTTTTCAAGTTTTAATTAGACAAAAGACAATATCTATCTTGAATCTCCCCTAATTTAGTCTCAGCTTCTTGAGCATTAATGGCTAATTGGGCAAACTCTAGAAAGCGTTTTAATTCCTTGCGTAATAAATTCCTTTCTACTTCCCAGGTTTCTCGATCTAAGGTGGGTGGCATAACGATCATATCAAATAAAGTGGCCTGTTTTTTATCGGGATGGGGGCGCAATATTCGCCCGCGACGCTGAATAAATTGTCGAGGATTACCACTACTAGCCAGAATGACTGCGTTTTGAATTGATGGCAGATCTACTCCTTCATCTAAACATCTAATTGCCACTAATCCTTGCAGATAACCCTCCTCAAATTGTTGGCGAATTTTTTCTCGTTCTTCTAGGGAAGTTTCTGCGGTGTAGATAGCAACTCGATAACCTAATTGATTGCCTAACAAATGAGTAACTGCCTCTACCTGACGACGATAATTAGCAGTATAATTTTCTAGATAACCATCCCCACAATAAAACAAAGTATGATCCGTATCTAAACGCTCTTGCATCAGTTGTTGTAAAGCCTGTAATTTATTACTTGCTGAACCAACTAATCGTGATCTTTGCATTAACAAAGCGGTGAGGTTTTCATTACCATTTAAATTACTATTTTTCCGCAAAGTCCAGCCGATTCTTTGGGTTAATTTTGCGTATAATAAAGCCTCATTATCGGTTAATTCAACCAAGACTGGATAATAAAAATAATTGACTAAAGCTCCTTTTCTAATAGCATCACCTAGGGTAAATTCTGGTTGTAGAATTTGTCCAAAATATTCAAGAATAGCGTCGGTTCCTTCCTGATCAAAATATCTTTCAGGAGTGGCAGATAAAGCCAATCTTAGACCTAAAGAACGGGGTAATAATTCTTCTAATCGGGGGGAACCTAAATTATGGGCTTCATCACCAACGATTAAAGTTTTATCGGGAAAAAATTTTATTTGTGATTGAAAACCCTCGCTAATAAAAGTTGAGTTAGTAGTTAAAATAGTGACAAATTTTTGATTACCCGCTTGCACATTATATAATTCTGTGGATAGTTGACTTTGCCATGTATGGACACTTTCGTAGGCTAAAATCGGTTTAAGATTAAATTTTTCCGCTTCTCGTTGCCATTGATTGACTAGGTGACGATAGGGACAAATTACTAATAATACTTGCAGTTCTATCGCTTGGTAAAGTTCCATGGCAATAGCTAAAGCAGTAATAGTTTTACCGCTGCCGGTGGCCATTTTTAAAGT
>NZ_JADEXI010000625.1:0-2628 GCF_015207185.1 Microcystis sp. LEGE 08355
GGGTAAAATCGAAACGAGTAGGCTTTTTCCATGTCTCACATTTTAGCATATATTTCGTAAATGTGCTAATATTTAACAGTAAAGCCGTCGTAGAACGACGGGGTTTCAGACCCAAAATTTTCGATGACCATCGGGTTTATCCCCCTAAAATTGTCGTAGAAAGCGGATATCGCTATTATAACAACGGCGAATATCGTCTATCTCATGTAATACCATAGCAAATCTTTCCACGCCAAAACCAGCAGCAAAACCCGTATAGATTTGGGGGTCATAACCGACTGCTTTTAAGACATTGGGATCCACCATACCACAGCCCATCACCTCCAACCATTTGCCTTTCCACTGCACATCTACCTCGGCCGAGGGTTCAGTAAAAGGGAAGTAGGAAGCGCGGAATTTAACTGGTAAATCGGCCCCAAACATTTGCTTAAGAAATTCTTTAATTGTTCCTTTCAAATCCGTAAAAGTTAATCCCCTGTCCACCGCTAATAATTCCACTTGATGGAAAACCGCGGAATGGGTTGCATCCACGGTATCGCGACGATAAACGCGGCCCGGGGCCACAATCCGAATCGGGGGTTCGTGACTTTCCATGTAGCGAATCTGGACCGGGGAGGTATGAGTCCGCAATAAACGACCATCCCTCAAGAAAAAAGTATCCTGCATATCCCGGGCCGGATGGTCAGCAGGGATATTTAAAGCCTCAAAATTATAATAATCGCTTTCTACCTGCGGCCCAGTGGCGATGCTGTAACCCAGACCGACGAAAATATCGATCATGCGATCAACTGTGCTATTTAAGGGGTGAATTCGCCCTAAAGGACGGCTCAGAGCAGGTAGGGTGACATCGAGGGTTTCCGCCGCTAATTTCGCCTTAATTTGGGCATTATTTAGACTTTCTCGCCGGGATTCCAGCAGCGATTGTACTAATTCTTTGACCTCATTAGCGATCGCACCGAGGCGCGGTCTCTCTTCGGGGCTTAATTTGCCCATTTCCCGTAAAATCTGCGATAATTCTCCTTTCTTGCCGAGATAATTCACCCTTAGCTGTTCTAAGTCTTCTAGGGTTGTTGTTTGTTCAATAGAATTTTCCGCTTTCCCTGCCAGGGTTTTTAGGGCAGTTTCGATCGGATGGGGGGATAAACTCATAATTAGGGCATTTTCTAGGGCAGCATTCTAGTCTAGTTTATCTGCTCAGGTGGCGGGAGCGGCAGCATCGATCAAAGCTAATAGCTATGTGCTAGGATGGAAATCGAGAATAAAAGTCGGCACTGCGGCTCGTTGTCAGTATTAATGGTCAAAGCGTTTCTGTTTAGTATTGGTTCAGCTAGTTCCCGAAATCTTGGTTCTCTACAAATCTGTTGTTTTTATCTGTGCAAGGATAGGTTTTATGTCAATTTATGTTGGTAATCTCCCCTTTGAGGTTGACCAAGGCGACGTAGTTGAGGTTTTTAACGAATACGGTACAATTAAGCGCGTTCACCTCCCCATGGAGCGGGAAACGGGAAGAAAACGCGGGTTCGCTTTCGTGGAAATGGAAACCCCACAGCAAGAAGCGGCCGCTATTGCCGCTCTTGACGGAGCTCAATGGATGGGACGAGAATTAAAAGTCAATCAAGCTCGTGAAAAAGAACCCAAATCTTCCTTCGGTGGTGGTGATCGCAATCGGGAGCGTCGCTACTAATCCCCGACCGTAACCATTCTAGGCTATGATTACTTAACTTCTTTTCATGGTCAATAGGGGAAGCGATCGCTCGTTTCCCCGCTTGTCTATCTAAATATCCCAAGGAGATTCTTGTGGCTAAACGTCGTAATTTGAAAAAAGAAAAAGCTGAACGCAACCGCGCTTACGCTCGTCAATTCCGGGCTGCCTCTAATCGTACCACCACCAGAGGAGGTAGAGGCGGTTATTCCAGCGATCAAAGACAATCTTCGGAAAATGAAGGGGCAGCCGATACCTAATCTGCTGACTTAGTTAATCTAGCAATAAAAGCCATAGCCTCGCTTTTATTGCTGACCATTCCATCTAAAGTCGCCCCCAACACCGCCGCAAGTAATAGTTTAAACTGGGGACCTGGTTGATAACCCAAAGCTTTTAGGTCATTGCCGTCGATAGGAGCCTCAATCTGCGACCATTTAGTTAAATATTGCCAGATTAAACCCCGAATCCGAGTCTGACTCCTCACCGCCACCAATAACAAACTAGGAACCTGATAACCATTGAAAAAGCTGACAATTTGACTAACGGGTCGATCATAAGCAAAATTATTGCTAATCTCCTTTTCCATAACTTCTAGTTTTTGTAAACGCCCCACAGTATCTTTAGGCAATTGTAAATTATTAGCGATCGCTATTCTTGCCCCCACAGCCAGAGAAGCGATTAATAATTCCAACCGCATTAACCAAGCATTCACCGGCAATTCCAGACTTAAACAATCTAACCAACGACTGAGACAGCGCAATTGTCGCCATAAAGCCCGATTTAAACTTAAATCCCCGTGTAAACAGTGCAAAGCCCCCAAATAAGCCAACTTTTCTAAGGCACTTTCCCAGTAATCCGCCTCTAAAATATAATTCAACTCCGCTTTTAAACGGGACTGTAAAGCGGGTGCAGTCTGATTTGTGTGC
>NZ_JADEXI010000015.1:0-22369 GCF_015207185.1 Microcystis sp. LEGE 08355
AAATTCGTTAAGTGAGCAGCTCAAACCAAGTTAAGGTTCCGTCATCGATCGCTCTCTAAGGATCGGGTTATGTCCATAGTCGGTTTCAATTCTCCCCTCACTTAACGAATCGTTAAGTGAGAACCTCGAAAAATTCGTTAAGTGAGCAGCTCAAACCAAGTTAAGGTTCCGTCATCGATCGCTCTCTAAGGATCGGGTTGTGTACATGGTCGGTTTCAATTCTCCCCTCACTTAACGAATCGCTAAGTGAGAACCTCGAAAAATTCGTTAAGTGAGCAGCTCAAACCAAGTTAAGGTTCCGTCATCGATCGCTCTCTAAGGATCGGGTTGTGTCCATAGTCGGTTTCAATTCTCCCCTCACTTAACGAATCGTTAAGTGAGAACCTCAAAAAATTCGTTAAGTGAGCAGCTCAAACCAAGTTAAGGTTCCGTTAGGGTGGGCTGTTCTCGATACTTTCTAACATTCGTTTGATAGCCCCATCGATGGTTGCCGTACCAATGCGATTTCGGTATCCTAACAGCCGTTCCCAAGTAGCCTGTTCAACCCTGACATACCACTCACAGCCGTTACCCACCCTGTAATTCAGCCCTTCCTTGACTTGAAATTTAGCGGCCACATCGATGGTTTTTGGGGAAAGGAAGTCCGAACCTAACATTTCTCTGTTGCCATCGTCGAAAAGGATGATGGCCGCGTAGGGATTGGGCAACGCGGTTATTTCCCCCGTCTGTCCTTTTCTGGGATGCTCACCGGTAACGGTGACAGAATTTCCCACGGTCAACCGAGTAGATTTAACTGACCCATCTTCACTTAACGATTTTTCCGTTAGGGTTTGATCCTCACTTAACGATTTTTCCGTTAACGTCCCGTCTTCTTTTTCACTTAACGATTTTCGATGCCGACCGATGTTAGTGGTGTCCATGGTCGAGACAGTCCCGTGTTTGGTCTGATAAATTCTTTGTCTCTCACTTAACGATTCGTTAAGTGAGAGACGCAAACGATTGACCAGATCGGCGGAAACAAAACATAATTTGGCAATACGGTTGTTACTATAGCGCGACCATTCCCCGTCCTGCAAGAGCATCAACACTGCCCGCCGTTTATCGGTATGGCTGCGTCTGAGACCGTGATGGGCATTCGCCCCGACCGAGTAGAGGATCGCATTGCGTCTGGTTCCCCGACGGATATCGACGGCGATTGCAGGTAATTCCAAAGACTGGGCGGCCAAGAGCCGGTGAAACCCATCGGCTAACCAATAATCGCTGCCATCCCAGAACACCAACACGGGGGGAAAACGATCGCCGGAACGCATATCCTCGGCATATTCAGCGACGGTGAGTTGATTGATCGTCGCTCTCGGTTGTGTACCGCCGTCGGTACGGATCAGAGCGATGGTCAAATATTCGGGCGCAGGGTCTTCCCGATCGGATTTCGTTAAGTGAGGTTCGGGGATTAGATCGCAGGACAGAAAAAACTCGCAGTGAAATAGCCGGTTGTCGGTGGTGAGAATCCAGCCGTTCCCCTTAAACTCTCTGACCTCGAAGGTTTTGCCGGCGGCTTCGGGATGGTTCCCATTTATGGTAACGGTGTCACCAACCTTCAAATCGCACAAGAACGGCTCGTCCTTTAACCTGTTGGGTCGTTCGGGAACGGGAACGGAAGCGTACCAATCAACCCAAACGACCGGCAAACCCACCGACGGGAGAGACAACTGGGCGATAACCCCCAACCGTTTGCCGTCGGTAACGGCTTGACCCACCGTTAAATTCAGGTAAGCCCGAAGATCGTCCCTGAGATCACTCAGGTATTGCAGATCGGCCTTTTTTTTCCTCTTCTCCCCAGCGGTCTGAGTCAGTTCGGCCTCGATCCGCCGCAACCGTTCGCCTATTATCTCCTCTTCTTCATTTCTGGGAAGTTCCATAACAACCTCTCAAAATCTCAAAGAATTCCGCCATTTGTTGGGGACTGGCAGCTGTATCGTATTCCCCCGCCGCCACCTTGCGCCACGCTATCAGTTGACCGTCTGGAAGGAAAACCTTGGGTTCTCGAAATTGGTCGAGGGGTAGATATTCGGGCGATCGCTCCTGGACAGAACCTTCGATAATCGCCTGCTCGTACCACTGCAAAAATTCTCGGTTCAAGGGATTTTTTAAAGACTTCTCTTTCTCCTGTCTCGGAACCTGATATAAAAACACTCCGCGTGGATTATTGATCGTCTCCCAGGTCTCCTCAATATGCCTGATCGCACCCCAAACCTGAGATATATCGTGATCCTCGATCACCTTACACACCCTTTCATCGAGAGAAATCCCCAATTGTTGCAACTTAACCCTGACCGAATCGGGAATAACTTGCCGAGAAATTTCCTCTTCTTGCCAACTTCTCACCGAAAGGTTTTTATCGATCACCATCTCTTCCAAAACGGCCGATAACTTACCGAAATTTCCTTGCTCCTCTTCAGAGTTTTCAATACATTTATTCTTTATCCCCCCAACGGTCTGGGATGTCTGAATAATCTGAATAGTCTGAGGCTCGGTAGAATCCTTATCTGACAAGGGTTTTGACTCGACAATCGGATCATTTTGTCTGATTGCTGACATTTGGATCATTTTGTCGTCAACGGGATCTTTTTGTCCGCAACGGGATCTTTTTGTCCGTTTTTGGATCATTTTGTCCGAGGCAAAATTTTTTCCCTTGCCGTTGTTGGTGGTGTTTTTGGCCTTCCATTTATCTATGGCAAAATCGAAGAGATCGGCATCCTGTAGCCGTTGTGCCGCTCTCTGGATGGTACGCGGATTTACTCCCAGTTCCACGGCGATCTCTGCGGGTGAGGGGATTTCGACAAAACGATCACCGTAAGGATCGCGGGAGTAGAGATACAGCCATAAATCGTATTGGGTTCCAGACAATTTCAGGGAACGAACATAATTAATTAGCTCGAACGGGATCTGAACAAAGCTTGTTTGTGTCATAATAGAAGTAATTGAGTGTTTCCCCGCTCTAGTCAGTGCGGGGTTGTTTTTTAGGGACTTTTTTCTTATTTGTCCCTTAATCAGAACTTCAACTGTTCTTAATTTCGTTTCGGATAACCATATTTCCCCCCACCGTGCCATAATTGGAACTGCAAAGGTGTCTTGTCATTCGCTAACAATATAATTATAATATAATAAGTTCACTGTAGGTAGAAAAAATAATTTATGTTTCAAGAAGCCCTAGACAAGACATTGAGATATCGGGGCATCGCCGGAAAACAAATCGCAGAACGTACCGGGATTAGTCCTAGCTATGTGTCCGAGATTCGCTCCGGTAAAAGAAATCCTTCGTTGGAGATGTTTGAACGATTACTGGACGCAGCCGAGGAGATCGCACCGGGCAGCCGAGAATACTTTGCGGGCTGTCTTACCGGAGGAACCCTAAAGGTTAGCGTCGATTACTTAGCCGCCAACTTGGAAGATGAAGAGTTGGCTGATTTGGTGCTTGCCCGGAGCAAGTACCTGAAAGGATTGGCGCAAAAAAAAGCCGCCGACCCCATCGAATCCTTAACCCTTGAGTCGGTCTAAAAAAATAAAAACAACCAGTACAAAACTATCCCCTAGTAAACTCTTCGGTTCTTTACTAGGGGATAAGTTGTATTGAAAATCTCGATCCCCCCGTCTAACCCTCTAAATATTTCTGGGGTCAGACGAAGAAATAGTCGGCATAAAGCAACCGAGCCGAAACACTGGACTCGATCATCCAAAGCTAAGAAACCTTCCGCACCAGTTCAAACTCACCGCGGGCTAACCGTTCCAACATTTCCGACACGGATAGGTTGTACTGTTCCGCAATCGCCTGAACTTCTTCCCAGCCAGCCTGAGTCACGCTTAGATTGCGGCGTTTCTTCGGCCCTTCATAAGTCAGAGGCCTACCGTCCGGATTCGGTGGATTTTCCTTCCTGCCCTTGTATTTCCCTCTAGTTTCCATTGAACAACCCTTTAACTTCTCTACACTATTTTACCCAATATAGCAACAGAAAATTCCCTTAAGGGATAGTTTTTTTAATTATATACATATACAATTAAAACATATACTTTTTAGTGCGATTGCGGGGGCGTAAATCAACAGAGGACTGAGTAGGAAGTCTTTTAAACCGAAATGAGGTTAAGAGCAATTGATATCCACATTAAGGGAATTTTGAGACGTCACCTACCTAGAAAACAAGCCCCAACTCTTTTCGGGTTATGGGGCAAATTCACGAAAAGTACATCGCTTTCCATAGAAAGTATATACCTTCGCACAAAAACTATAACTATTATGATACAAAACAAGATAGAAGGCAAGTTCTATGCGCTAAAACCAGAAGAGTGGCTCGAAGTCACCAAAGAATTGAGATACGCGGAAGTTCGAGTTCTCTACTATCTGAGAACGATCGATCCGTTCGGCGGTCGCGATCTGCGCGTCAAGGTAACGGATGTGGCAACCGCCACGGGACTCCAAAAAGGCACGGTTTCCAAAGCCCTGAAAGTTCTTAGCGATAAAGGTTACATCGATCTAGAAATCACTGAAGCACTGGTCAAGCTGCAAACGTTTCCTAAAGGAGATCAGGTCTCCCGCGACGGGGAAGAGTTTCCTGTAGGAAACTGTGTTTCCTCTGATGCGGAAAAGTTTCCTGTAGGAAACACGGTTTCCTCTGATGCGGGAGAGTTTCCTACAGTACCATCAAGTTTCCTACAGGAAACACCCTCGCACTGTGGGAAACATCCTCGCACTGTAGGAAACGATCCCGTCCCAGAACCCAGTCAGGGCAAGGAATCCAGCACCTCTAAGATTATTAAGACTTATTCAGACTTTAAAAAGACTCTCTCAGAAGACGAGCGAGAGAGATTTTTTTATTTTGTGAGGAAGGAAACTGGGAAACTTCCCAATCCGATCATCGATATAGAAGCATGGTTGGCTGGCAAGAATGGGGCTGGCCTGAACCGGTGGGAAGTTTATCACGAGCTTTTCGAGAAATCGGAGGGACGAACGAACGGACAAAAAACGGGGAAAGAACAGAAACCCAGGAAGCTCTCCTTTTCAGAGCGCAACGAAACGAAGCGATTGGCCAGATTAGCAGGCGAGAAATGGATCGACCCGTGGGGTCTAGAAAGTGATGTATGATCCTGCGTTGCCCCCCCAAAATATCGAGGCCGAGGAATCTATTTTAGGGGGAATTCTCCTCGACCCCAAGGCCATGGGACGGCTCGTCGATTTTCTACTCGCCGATGCCTTTTACGTTCGTTCCCATCAAGAAATCTACCGAGCGGCGGTTTCTCTTCACGGTAAGGGAAAGCCCACAGACTTGATGACGGTTTCCAGTTGGCTGCAGGATCACCAGCTTCTCGACGAGGTGGGAGGGATTCCCCGGTTGCTACAGCTAATCGAGCGCACGGTATCGGCCGCCAACATCGATCGCTATGCCGAGTTGGTGATGGATAAGTATGTCCGTCGTCAGTTGATCGGAGTCGGAGGTGAGGTCATCGAGTTGGCCCGCGACACGATGCGGGAGTTGGACCAGGTACTGGACGGAGCGGAGCAGGGAGTATTTCGGGTATCGAACCGGAGACGAACGACGCGAACGCTTCCCAATAGCGAGGTAGCGAGTGCCGCCTTCACGGAATTGGAGAAAAATAACCCGATTTACCCGACGGGCTTACGCGAGTTGGACGATCTGATTGTCGGTTTCGAGCCTGGAACGTTGACCCTGCTCGCGGGGCGACCGTCGATGGGCAAGTCCCAAGCCGCCTTATTTTTCGCCTTACAGATGCTCGCTCGACGGATACCGGTAGTTTTTTTCTCGCTAGAGATGACCGCCCAACAGCTAGAGTACCGTCTGTGGAGTTTGTTGAGCGTTCACCCCCACTATTGCGATTATGGGTTCTCTCCCCTCCGAAGCGGTCGGATCAGGCAACACCGCGCGGGACTGGCTCCACTCACTGAGCTAGAACGAGAAACGATCGTCGATGTGTTGAAAGTAGCCACCGAATTACCGCTTTATTTCAACGACGACCGGGGAACAACGGTCATGGGCATCGCCTCGGAATGCCGCCGTCTCATCGGCGAGAAAAAGCAACCCGGTTTGGTGGTGGTGGACTACCTTCAGATGATGGCCGACGATTCTCCCAACGGCAACCGCAGTTACGAGTTGGGCAACGTCGCTAGGGGACTCTACAAGATGGCGGGCGATTTAAACGTGCCGATTCTGGCACTCTCCCAGATATCCCGGGCGGTAGAGGGACGCAACAATAAACGCCCGCTCATGGCCGATCTCAGTCAATCGGGAATTCTGGAGATGGTTTCCGATAACGTTGTCCTCCTCTATCGCGATGAATATTACAACCCCGATAGTGCTGATCGCGATGTGCTGGAATTGATCGTCGGTAAGGCCCGTCACGGCCTGACGGGAACGGCACGCTGTCTATTCGATAAGTCCTACGGATTGTTGACGGAATTGCCCGGAGGGAACCATGGCAATTGAAGCGGGTGTGTCGATCGTTATCGTCGGGGAACATCCCGATAACGGTAAGTTCTACACAATCGGTGAGGTTCGCCAAGATGGTTGGATACTGACCACCGATAACCATCTGTTTCACCAGCAGTTTTTTGAGGTCTATTCCCCTCTCGAACCGAGACCGAGAGCTTCCAAGATACAAAAAACCCGGGCGAAGCGTTCGACAACCCCTAATTCTTTCTTAGGGGAAAATTTAGGAGATCACACATCTGAGATTTCCCCTAAGAAAAAAACGGTCAACCCCGTCACATCTTCAGAGATTTTCTTAGGGGAAAATTTAGGAGATCACACATCTGAGATTTCCCCTAAGAAAAATCCGAGTGGTTCCCTTTATGCCTTTAACCAAGAGAAGAAGGATCGGTACGGTAACGTGAAAACTTATCCAAAGGTTGAGGGCGCTCGTTCCACTGGCAATCCCGATCATTGGTTTTGGGCATACTGTTGGGACGAGAAGGTTAACGGCAGATGGAAAACCTTCAAACGGTCAGTCCCCCGTGAGAAGCTGTCAAAGGTGCGAATGGCGATCGATGCTAATCAACCCGTTTCAGAAATCCTGAAAATCATCGGTTGAGTTTCCGCACAACGACCGCCAGTCCCCGCATCCTCTACCTTGATTCTCTCTAAAATATCTTTACTAGGGGATACAAATGTATCTTTAACCAGTACAAAATTATCCCCTAGTAAAGAGGAAACCGAGAATAAACGTCCGCGCCGTCGTAGGGGGGAGGGTTCAGGGTATTTGATCACCACTTATTCTCATCAGGCGAAGTACGGGCGCAAATATCTCCAGACTTTCTATCAAGTCGAATTCGGTAAGCGCAAGTGATCGATCTACCTTGCATCTGAAAAGGTGGATCGGATTCGAGAACTCGATCGCATGGGCAGACCGATCGACGGGATACTGGAAGCGATCGATTCCCCCAAAGCGCGGGAGGTTCTAGCGGAGTACAGGGATTTTCTTAAGAACAAATGAACTAAATACAGTTTTCTTTTAGAACCTATTTTCCCTGTCAAAATTCTCTACTAATCTGACGGTTACTGGAAATCTATGCCATTCTTCAACTGTAAAACCCTCGGAAGTTTCTTCTGGAAATCTGACAGACATTTCTTCCCAAGCCGCTTCGGGACTTTCAGCTTCTATGTAATATCCTTGTCTGACCGTCAGATCGTCGTGGCCGAGGCATTCATGCTTATAGAGAGAATTGCGCGTACATCTATACTCTTTCATGACATTTTTTCTTTTAAAAAGCTATTGGATACTCGATGGACGGCTTCCATCCTTTTCCCGTTCCAACTCCTAAGAGTCTCTGTACTTCATTATAATTGTTCTGGAGAAATCGCTGTCTGCCCATCTTGTTGGTTCCCGTTTGGGTGATTAGAGTTTCCCTTAAAGGATGATGACTATCGATCAGGAACTCATTGCGAACTTGCAAGCGTTCTAGATATTTAAGATTTGGCAAGCGATCGAATTTACCATTTTCCCCCCGATTACATTTGTGACAGGAAAGAACGAGATTCCAGACTCCATCTATACCCTCGATATAATCGTTGAGAGAACGGGGAAAAAAATGATCAACATCAGCTAGGTTATCCGAGTTATCGACTATCGACACGGGTGCAAAACAATAAAAACATTTTCCCTTCTGATAACCGTCAATGGCGTGACGACAAGAAGTAATATTGATTCTTCTTTTTGATGAAGAATCAATATTATAATTACCTAATGTAAATAATTTTCCATCTAAGGGATCATGTTCGATAATCCTGCGATTAACACTTAATAGCCAAGAGGTTTCTACCAACCGCCACCTAGCTTCTACCTCTCGTTCTAAATTACCTAACTCTTGTTTTTCTACTAATTTTAATAAATCGTCAGTTAAAATAATCCGCTTTTTTATTTTCCATTGACTTCGATCGAAGAAAGGCTGATTAATTTCTCCTGTGGGCAAATTATGAAAGGCATCGATGACATTCTCGAATCCCAGTCTTACCGTCGCATCGATTAGTAAAGCCTGATCGATTTGCCCTAGATTGAATTGGCGGCAAATATCCAAAAATTGACTGGAACGAGAAGTGGTTTGTTTATCGCTGATCTGCAAGTGCCTTACTATCTGCATCCCATAAGGAATAGCTAAATTCTCTAATTTTATTTCTGTTTTTCCTTCCCGCGCTATCTCTAATAATGCTTTGGCTAGAGCGAATTTATAGCAGGCTACATTACGCCCGAATAGAATAATCGCCCGCCAGTAGTCTTCGCTCGTCGGATTGATTTCCAGAAATTTCATTTTAATTCTTGCTTTTACTTCGTTTACGAAGTAAAATAATTAGTATAAAGCGATCATTGCTAACTTGCCACAAAGAACGATCGCCGTCCCTAGTAGAAAGGAACTAACATTATGAAAGCACAAATTTACATCAATCGTCATGTGGTCAACGCCAATAAGAAGGCGACTAACGAAAAGGGCGTAATCGTGGATAATGCGGCGATCGCTATTCGTACCTATCTCGGCTCCGTGTATGCGAAGGAAGTTGAATTTACTAAGGGGGGAAAACTGATACAAGATGCCAGCAATGCCCGCTGTTCGGGTGCGACGATCTGGATAGAAGCCGAATTTGAAAGCCTTCTCATCAATGGTCTGAAGGCTGACCGAGCGATGTTGGATTAAATTTTTATAGGGGCAGCGGGGAGTTTTTCTTAACGTTTAATCGCTATTCCTTAAACAATCAGGAGGAAAAAATGTACGAGTTTGCTTATTGTTTCTGCATCAATGGCCGGGTGCAATGGTCGGCAGAAACGGCTCAAAGTCTGGAGCGCCGACTGGAAGGAACGTTAGAGGAGCATGACTTCTTGCAGGTGGTGGAGTTTATTGAAACCGCACGACCAGGAGAGTTTATCACCATGAACGACGGCACGCTGATTTTGCGAAGTTCTTCCCCGTTGATCGCCCCGTCCCGTTCCCCGTTCCCTGCTCGATCTTCTTGACGAGGTAGGATTGCTAGAGGCAGAAAGTGGAATTCAACAAGGGTGGTGTACACTAAGCCATGAGAACGAAAGGAACCCGACGAATTACTAGCTAAGGAAGAAACGAAGCGAGACTAAACCTGTTTATGTATTGTCTATTACACAGAGGAAAATCGAATGTTACCGAAAGATTTCGAGCTTAAAAAAGGGGTTAAGGTATGGGCAGTAATTCCCCATGAAAATGAAAATTGTAGATGGGGAGTTATTGAATCAGTCGGGCGAAAGTATATAGTGGTTGATGGCAAAAAGTTTGATATTGAGACCCACCGTGAAATAGGAAGTAATTGGGAATGGGAATTATATCCTTCTCCAGAAGCCTACCAAAAAAAGCTTAGAGGTGATCACATCATCGAAGGACTCCAATCTTTATTGAGCCATTCTGATGTTACCCCCGAATGGTTCGGGGGGATAGACAAATTAATTGAAGCTTGCCAGATTATGGGGATTAATACTGACTATCCGTAATCGGATGTGAAGATAATAAAAAAATTGCAATGCCTACAAATAGTCGAGGATAACTTTATGGTTAAGCGAAGCAAACTGGATATACAACAAGAACGGCAAGAGACAATCATCGCCGCTCAAAACGAGTATTTCGGTAATATTACCAAAGGTGAGGCGATCGAGGTTTTCAAAGTTCTATCCGTACTCGCTCAATTCCCCGGTGCGAAACCACCGGAGCCTTTGACAGACCACGATGTGGTTTGGTCATCGACCCTTAGAGTTGGAGATCCGATTAATAAACAGATGTTTAGCGTTCAGGTGACGTATAAAGGGCTAATATTTTTTCTTTCCGCCAACGGTGATCGGGTATTGCAACTACCAGATAGTTCTTTTGTCTCTTTAGACAACTGGGATTTTCACGCAATACGAATTATGAATTCTGCACTTAAATCATATTAATACATTCGGGATAATTATGAAAAAATTCCAAGATTTGCGTAAAGTTCCAGTTCAGAATAAACCTTGCTCTACCTGTCCTTTTGATGGTATAGAAAGTAATTTTTCTGATATAGAAAACTATCATAAAAGCCTTTCCGGTTTAGAAGCACAACATCTGTGTCATACTGCTAAAAATAGAATGATTTGCCGAGGGGGAAGAAATATTCAACTGCCGATTCTATATTCTCTTGGATGGATAGACGAGCCGACGGATGAGGCATTTCTAAGGGCGACCTGTGAAGCACTCGAAAATCGTCAATTATGAAAATCGACAATATTCAGGATAATGCGGGGATTGTATGACAGATAAGTATAAACTGACAAAAAAGCTTTGGAATGAATCGAATTCTGAAATTATCCAAAGATCAAAGGCTAAATACGATAGAAAAAATCCGATATGGTCTTTCCGCATCACCCCTGAATTATTGGAATGGTTAAACCAAGAGCGGTGGAATGATGGTGATGGTAATCCCGAAACTAATTCCGCTTTAGTTATTCGCAAACTTAATAAGTTGATGAAACTTGAGAACGAAGGTTACTAATTTTTTAATTATGAACGAAATAGAGCGAGATTTTATCAAGAAGATCAACCAACTTACCCGCAAATCTAGTTTTTATCAACGCTTTAACGAGCGTCGTTATAGTCATGTTAAGGGCTATATCGACCACGATGACGTTATTTTCTTGATCGCCCGTTTACTGACGAGTTATCAGTGCTACGATGCCGATATTTTCGAGATGGATTTCACTCACCGCACTTCTTTGATTATTCTTGATCGAGCCTATCAAAAAGGGTTTGGTTCTTATTGGTTGAGCGAGTCTCTTTTTGATGCTTTCTGCAATAGTCAACTACCCAATACGGTCGGGCAGCTCAAACAGGTGATGCCCTGTGGAGTGTTATTATTACCACCGAAGTTTAAAAATCCCGACGGGCAATCCCTGAAATGGCTCTGTTTTTTTCACCGTTTAGCCGATCAGACCATAGCACCGATCGAAATTATGGGCAGCCGGCTAGAAATCGGGGTGGCCGCCGAGGATACTCTTAGCTGGTTTACCGTTTTTGATGACGGTACTCAGTACGGCGTACATCGATGTTTAAAAGTCGATGAAAACCTTCAACTCGACTATCAAGATGAAAACGAGATGTTCATTGATCGAGACTTGGCTCTCACGGGACTCAATACCGTCGTGGAGACGGAAAAAGAATTTACTGATCGGGTCACGGATTTATTGGTTCAAACTCTTCTTTACCTACAGCAAAAGTCCGATTTCTCGGTCTCGTCAGCCCTATCCCCAATCAAAAACTCCGGCAAAAACCGCAAGTTGACTCCCCATATCATCGGTCGAGATTATCGCATCAGAAGCCAGTCCGATCCCGATGTCCCCACCGACCGTCAGTACCGCACCCATTGGCGCAGGGGTTTTTATCGGTGGCAACCCTACGGCTCCAGAGAACGACCCGATCGCAAACTAATCTGGATCGAGCCAGTTCTGGTTAATGGCTAAACTTTTGACTATTTCTGACCAGCAATCTGGCAATCTGGTTTTACAGAAAATCTGCTTGATCGATCCGAATAATTCTGGTTTTACAAAAAACTGGTTTTAAAGAAAACCAGCTTGCGGAGTCGATTCTGTTTATCTGGTTTTATGGCAATCTGGTTTTACAGAAAACCTTCTTACTAGATATGATTCTAATTTATCTGGTTTTATGGCAATCTGGTTTTACAGAAAACCTCCTTACTACCCACATTCCGCACCCTAGTCGTTGAAATCAAAAGTTGCTCTAGCCCTTGTATAGTAAGACTTTTAGCGATTACTAAGAATTATGAAGTGTCACACTCTAGTCAGCGATCGCCAGCTTAATGAGAGTCTATCTCAATAATTTAGTATCAGAACTATCAGATTTTTAGGGCTAATTGTGCATCTGCTGGGCAAACACATTAGCCTGTAATTCAGAGCCGGCAATCGTTTTGACGATTTAGATAAAATTTTCAATGTGACAGTTGAGGGTGCGGAATGTGGGTTACTAGATATGATTCTAATTTATCTGGTTTTATGGTAATCTGGTTTTATAAAAAGCCTTCTTACCAGATACAATCCTATCTATTTCTCTTCCGTCAAAGTGGTTTCAAACCTTGACTTGTCGTCGGCTGAAACGACGCAAATTCCTGAAAATTAATATACCTTTTGCGTGGTTTTACAGAAAACTCGCTCGATCCGAATGGAACCTTAATTCTGGTCTTGCGGCAATCTGGTTTTCTGTAAAACCAGTTCACGGAATCGATCCAAATGTGACTGCAATTCTGGTTTTAAGGTAATCTGGTTTTACAGAAAACCTGTTTCCAGGAACAAGGATGAAAAACAGAAAACCAAAAAACCAGAAAACCAGATGAAAATTATTACCGTTACTGGTTACAAAGGTGGTGTCGGTAAAAGCACCACCGCCGTGCATATCGCCACCTATTTCAGCGATCGAGGTCGGACGGTATTAGTTGATGGCGATCCGAACCGCACCGCTCTGGGTTGGGCGGAGAGGGGGGAGCTTCCCTTCACCGTTGCCGATGAGCGGCAGGCGATGAAGATTATCGGCGGGGCGGACTTCGTTATCATCGACACTCCCGCCCGTCCCCATTCCGACGATCTCAAAGAGTTGGCCAAGGGTTGCGAACTCCTGATCTTGCCCACCGCCCCCGATGTTCTCAGTCTGCAGCCGATGTTGGAAACGGCTAAAGATTTGGGAGACGCTAATTACCGCGCCCTGATCACGATCGTACCGCCGCCCCCAAATCGGGAAGGTGAAATACTACGTCAGGAATTAATCGAGGGCAGTATCCCTGTTTTCAAGTCGATGATTCGCAGAACCGTCGGCTATCAAAAAGCCGCTTTAGCGGGTGTTCCCATTCGCAATCTCGATGATGCTAGGTTAAGAGCGGCATGGAAGGATTACAAAGCTTTGGGAGAGGAAATCTTAGCCATATTGGAGGTTTTATGACGGCGGGCAGATACGGCGATTTAATTAAGAAAGCCAGAGAACCAGAAAACCAGAATACCGGTTTACCAGAAAGCCAGAATACCAACTTACCAAAAACCCAGAATACCGGTTTGCCAGAAAGTCAGACTTTTGGCAATCAAGAAAACCAGAATGAGCCGGAGGTAAACCTTTGTGTCAAGGTTCCCAAATCCTTGCGGCAACATTGGGCGGCGGAGGCCAAACGGCAGGGAACGACCATGACTGCGGTGATCATGGCAGCCCTTAGCGATCGATTTGGTAAACCAGATTAACAGAAAACCAGATAACCAGATAACTGGAAAATTTTCAGATGTTAGCTAAGGTAATATTAGTTAATAAAGTTGCTGTTTTTGTATGAAGTCGCTTTCCCTGATTGTTTCGGGTTCTATTGTTTGTCTAATGTCTATGCCAGCCAACGCTCAAAATCAGACGGATTATGAAGCTTTGTGTCGGAACCGGCAGTCTTACGGGTTTTCTCAAGAGGAGTGTGATCGTTGGATTAGAGAACAAAACCAGCGTTCTCCTACTAATTCTTCTGGCAATGGTCGATCAGCCGTCAATTCCGCTTTTATCGGGGAGAAAGTCTATAAACTGCGTTTGAGGGATGCCCCTACCGGCAACATTGGTCAGCAAAGCATTTTTTCTCCTGGTGATCTCGATCGGGAGGAGTGGGTAGTAGTTACTTTGATCAACAATCAGAGAGTCAAGGTACGTCATGCCACCAATGTAATGAACAAGTTTTGGGGAACCCGTAAGTGGTACGATCATCCCGCCACGGCTATTCGATTATGTGCGATCGACGGTTTTGATACTAGCGATTGTGTGACGGCTCAGGGGGACACGATCGATTTGCCGCAGGGAAAAACCATTCATGATGTTCAGATCGATTTTAAGTATGTGGAGGGCGGTTCCGTCTATACCCGCACAGTACAAATCGCACCAGGTACTTTACCCGATTGAACTCCAATGGAAATGGCTGTTGGTGACGGCGTTTTTCTCTGTAGCCAGCAAAGATACGGGGCATACCGATTCCGAACCAAAGATAGATGATAGGGTTGCTAATTTGTATGGGTTGACTGCTGAGGAAATGAAGACTATTAGGGGGGATTAATTATGACAGAAACTCCTTATCAAATAGTCATTGATACTAACGTAATCTTAGCCGGATTGCTCTCTAATAAAGGAGCATCCTATAAACTCTTAACCATACTCAATGACCAACGCTTTCAAATCAATGTATCTGCCACCCTAGTTTTTGAGTACGAAGAAATACTAAAAAGAGAACAACAACAAATAGATTTAAACAATGAAGACATAGATAACATTATTAATGGAATTTGCCATCTAGCCAACCATCACGAAATCTTTTATATTTGGCGACCATTAGCCAAAGACAAAAATGATGACTTTCTGATAGACTTAGCTTTCAAATGTCAAGCTAATTTTATAATCAGTTACAATCAAAGAGACCTAAAACCCATTGAAAAATTCGGCATTTTTATTTTAACACCCAAACAATTTTTACGATTACTAGGAGAAATAAAACCATGAAACTAAGCACCAATATTCCAGATGTTTTATATCAACAAATTGAAACCTTAGCCAATAAACAAAACATACCAGTAGAGCAACTGGTAACAATGGCTTTATCTGCCCAAATATCCTCTTGGATGACTAAAGATTATCTAGAAGAAAAAGCACAACAGGGAAGTTGGGAGAAGTTTCAACAAGCATTAGCTAAAGTTTCAGATGGGGAGCCAGAAGAATATGACAAAATGTAACACAATTCTTTTTTGGTAAATCTATAGAAAAATCCCAAGTTAAAGCTGAAATTGTTGCTGAATACTTTTGGGCTAAGGAGAAATTTTTATTCGTGGTTCGCTTAATTTTTTAAGGAAAGGTTTTTAAATTTTTCTGTAACTTTTGTCCTGTATTGTTTCTAGCGAATAACTGTAGGATGGTACTCGAAGGTAGCTCGCTGTTCGGTCGTTCGTTAAGAAAAATGACTGGAAGGGTGATACTTGGTCATGCGTTTGGTAGCATGGTGGGAGAAGAAATGTAACTGTTATGGGCAAACCACAAATCGCCGTCCGAATTCCCCCACCTCTCCTCGCCGAACTCAACCAGTACGTCGAGCGGGTTGGCACGTCCAAGACAGATGTGATCGTCAGTGCGATTGCTGCTTACTTGGGCTGTGCCGAGACTGTGCCGTTGAGTCAGCGGATGGCAGAGTTGGAGAGCAAGGTGGCGGAGTTGGAGTCTTTGGTTAAGACAAATTAAATCTAACGAAGTATAACAAGCAGTAAAATGTAGTAAAAATGTCCTATAATCTTGCCACTATCAGAAAATTAATTGAAAAGGGATTAACAAAGAATGAGTTTGAGGACTTACTCTTTGATAATTTTCGCTCTGTATCCGATGAAACTGATGGACAGGAATTGCCAGAGCGCAGACGTAAATTAGTCGATTATGCTGACAAACATCGCAAGATTCCTGAATTATTAAAAGCCATTCAGGAATATAATCCTACAGTGTATGAGGAGTTCGCTTCAGAATTTGAGAATCCTGACAAATCAGAGGCGAAGTTAGTCCCCAATGATCGAACAAATTTAAAACCGACCAATATAACTAACGACTCAGAAGTTAAAACCTGCGATATTTTAGTCCTTGCTGCTAATCCTATCGGTACGGATCTGCTGCAATTGGAGCAAGAAGCAGACCTGATTCGACAGCGACTGCAAGAAGGAGAAGCAGGAAAAAGCTTTGTAGTTAAAGTCGAAAGAGCTGTCCGAGTTGAAGACTTATCCAAATATTTGCTGCAATGCGAACCACTGATAGTCCACTTTAGCGGTCATGGCGATTCCAACGGTGACATTATTTTAAATAACGCTCAGGGGCAGGCTCAGGCAGTTTCTCCAGAAGCACTGGCTGAACTGCTGGCTATAGTTCGGGGACGGCTGGAATGTGTGATCCTCAATGCTTGCTTTTCCCTAGAAAAAGCCGATGCATTGGCAGGACAAGTTAGTTGTATAGTTGGCATGGATGCAGAAATTGACGATGAATCTGCCGTTAGATTTGCTGCGGGTTTCTATCGAGGCTTGGGATTTGGGAGAGGATATTACACCGCCTTTGAACTGGGGCGTAATGAAATTAAATTATTAAACTTACCAGATGGGACAGTCCCGCATTTCATTACTCGCGATACCTCGCTCCTGCAAGTAGAGACCGTAAAACCACGGGTGACTCGAACTTTCCCTACACAGCAAACCCAAGCTACTCTATATCCTCATTTCATTACTCGCGATACCTCGCTCCTGCAAGTAGAGACCGTAAAACCACGGGTGACTCGAACTTTCCCTACACAGCAAACCCAAGCTACTCTATATCCTCTCTGGTTTGGTACGAACCGCAAACTGATCGCTCCTCAAGATATATCCAAAGGGTTTTCAGGAAAGCGCGATCGCCAAATTCACTATGGCACTTGCCGAGTAACAGTGCCGAAGTCTCATAAAATTGGCGAGGTAGGATCTCCTTGGTGGAAATTTGTTTTAACTGACGATCGTCTCAAACTAGACCCTGAAAGCCTGAATCTTTTGGATGAAGCTGGTTTTTTTGCCAGCATCCAACAGGCTCTGCAAGCACAAGGGCTAGATGAGCATTCCGCGTTGGTATTCATTCATGGGTTTAATGTCAGCTTTAACGATGCAGCTTTACGAGCGGCGCAGATTGGGGTCGATCTGCAAGTACAAGGAATTATGGCTTTTTATAGCTGGCCTTCCAAAGGAAAGCTAGCTGGCTATACAGCAGATGAGGCAACTATCGAAGCGAGCGAGCAGTATATTGCCGAATTTTTGCTGAACTTAGCGCAAAAGAGCGGGGTGAAAAAAGTACATATTATCGCGCACAGTATGGGCAATCAAGGGTTGCTGAGGGCAATGCAGCGCATTTTAGCTCAAGTGCAAGCTGCCAGTGACATCTCGTTTGGACAAATTTTTCTGGCTGCACCTGATGTTGACCCCGATCTTTTTCAAGGATTGGCAGCAGCTTATCAAAACTTGGCAGAACGCACGACTTTGTATGTTTCTGCAAAAGATAAAGCCTTGGCAACATCGGGGATTATTCACGACTATCCCCGCATCGGATTTTTTCCGCCGATTACAGTTGTGGATGGCATAGACACAGTGGAAGTTTCTAATATTGATTTAACGCTGCTCGGCCACGGTTATTTTGCCGATGCTGAAAGATTGCTGCAAGATATCCATGAGTTATTGGCGCATAATACATCGCCAGAAAAACGGTTTGGACTGCGAAAAGCAGAGGTGGGAGAGCAAAAGTATTGGATGATTAGGAAGTAGGTAAATAGCCCATGAGTTACAATCTTGCCACCATCAGACAATTAATTGAAAAGGGATTAACAAAGAATGATTTTGAGGACTTACTCTTTGATAATTTTCGCTCTGTATCCGATGAAACTGATGGACAGGAATTGCCAGAGCGCAGACGTAAATTAGTCGATTATGCTGACAAACATCGGGAAATTCCCAAATTATTAGAAGCAATTAAAAAATGCAATCCCACGGTCTATCAAGAGTTTGACGGTCAATTGACTGAACCAGAGCCAGGAAATGATGAGACAGGCTCTAGCCAGCCTAGCTCTTCACTCAGTAGCCCTCTAAAGGAGTTAATCCAGGTTTTGACTCCCATTGATTTCAACACTACAGTTGTCAAAGCTTATCGAGATTCATTACCAGAACTTCGTCGCCGCCCGACACCCGACAATCTAGAAGCTCTGGTGCGGCTAATAGCAGATATACCTGGGCAGCCTGATGAGCTTAAACCTCTTTGGCGTTTTGTTAAATCCCTAATTCAAGATAAATCTTTAGATTCAGATTGCCAGAGAGCTATAGAAGCATGGGCAAAAGTTCAGAAAATACCCTTAGATTTAGCGACTGAGACTGTTCAGAGTAAATCAGAAACTGGAGAAACTTACCTGATGATAAAGGTGAAATTCCATCCTCCTGATAAGTACATAGTCAGTGCAGCGATCGTCGAAGATCCAGACCCTCTGAAGCTTGAGGTAAAAAGGAAGGAGACTAGCATTAATATTCCAATTCTACCCGATCCTAAATACTCACCTGGGTACTCTCAAGAGCAATTACCGCTTATATTAAGTGAGTTAATCGCTATTTGTGGAGGCAAATACAGTATCCCATTGACTGACCTCGTAGTGCAGTGGTTTTTACCGATTGAGCTGATGAGTTTGCCCATTGAGCATTGGCAAATTTCGATTGGTAGGCAGAAGCCATGTAATGGGGAAAGGTGTAAAGCAGTGATAGTGCGTTCTTCAGAACGCCATTTTTCATCAGATTATCAATCGGTCTTGGGTGAGTGGCAAGAGCATTGGAAGCACCTATTAGATCGCATAAATTTACAGTCAAATAAGGCTCTAGAGCCTTTAGATCCAATGACTGGAAAAGCAAAAATTGAATGGAGCCAAACTAATGCGGTTGGCTGTACATTTATTGAACACGATGATCTCCAACAGCAGATAGAATTTTGGGATAATTTACTGGGTCAAGGCTTGCCAATCGCACTTTGGAGCCGTCAGCCAGTAACAAACAAGCGGAAGACTAAAAGGATAATGAAATCCGTGACAGAGTCCTCTCTTGCCGCGTTACAAATTTCATTGACTAAGCAGCGTATAAATGCTCTGCCTAACACATCTGCCACGACAATCACCAGTCAACCTGCGGCACAGTTAGCTTTGCTGTGGGATAATCCGTTCCGCCGATTTCCTGATATTCAATATGAGAGTCACTAGTTATGACAACATCTAACTCAGCAAACTGGAAAATCTATCAGGGAGATGGTAAACCCCGTAAATCCGATGCCCCCCTAAAGTTGCCTGATGCTCCCCCTTGGCGGCAGTTTCAGAATGATGTGGCTAAGCAACAGCAGATCAAGGGAGAAAAATTTAAGCCGCCTGCGGAAGCGATCGAAATGGTAAATGCGGCGCTGAGTTTGCGGCGACCGTTGTTGATTACGGGAAATCCTGGAACGGGAAAATCTTCACTGGCTTATGCTGTAGCGCTGGAATTGGGATTGGGCAGCGTTTTGAAGTGGTCGATTACGACCCGTAGCACGCTCAAAGATGGATTGTATAGCTATGACGCGATCGCGCGTCTCCAAGATGCCCAAGCAAGTCAACAAGATAATCGCCAGGAGACGGGTAATTACATCACATTAAACGCTTTGGGCGCGGCTTTTTTGCCTAGGGATTTGCCCAGAGTATTGCTGATCGATGAAATTGATAAAAGCGATATTGACTTGCCCAATGATTTGCTCAATCTGCTTGAGGATGGTGATTTTCCCATTCCAGAATTGCAGCGACTAGAACTATCTCCCGTAGATGTGCGAACAATCGAGCGCGACGAGAGTAACAAGCAAATTAAAGTCCCCATTGAAAATGGAGTGGTTCGTTGTCGAGCTTTTCCGCTAGTGATTATGACTAGTAATGGCGAGCGAGATTTTCCGCCACCTTTTTTGCGTCGATGTTTGCGGCTCAAAATGCCAAATCCCAGTCCCCAAGAACTACAAGGGATTGTTGAAAAGCATTTGGGCAAACCTACTGCTCAACAATCAAATGAATTAATTATGTGGTTTTGCAAACAAATTGATGCGGGCGGAACCTTGGCAACCGACCAATTGCTCAATGCGATTCATATCCGAACACAGGAGAAAACCAGATATAATCAACCTCCTCAGGAAAAAGAAAGCCTTGATGATTTATCAAAATTGACATTAGCTGAGTTAGAGAAGCGACTAAAATTAACTGCGTCAGAAAAGCGATTGCTAAAGGACTTGAGCAGTCCAGAGGATGTATGACTTTGCCATCAGAATCCGCATATCCCATCGCTGATTTCAACAAGATGCTAAGCGATGCCAAGATCGATCTCAGTCCTATCGAACTGGCTGAAATTCTGTGGCTGGCAGTGCAGCGTACTGAGGGGAGAGCAATAGAGGGGCTGGGACTGCCGATCAATTTGCCTGAAGAAACTCCAAATGATTTATTTTCAACTCCATCATCCAAAGTTCATTCAGAACCAGAGACGAAAGCGGATGGTGAGAAAGCGGATATAGTTCTGGAGTCACCTAAGTCCCAAGGGGATACTCAAAAAGCGACAACACCCATACCTGTCAAGATTCCAGAAGCCGTTGCCCTGAGAAATCGGAGAGAAATCTCCAAAGCGTTACGTCCCTTGATGCGGAAAGTACCCTCCAGAATTCGACAGGCGATCGCGGAAGAAGAAACAGCAATTCGGATTGCTGAAGCTCAAATCTGGAGTCCTGTGGTGAAGCCAGAGCCAGAACGCTGGCTGGAGTTGGCAATTGTGATCGAAGTGACAAGTCTTTATGATGTGTGGCATGACACGATCGCTGAATTTCAGTATTTGATGGAACGGCATGGGGCTTTTCGAGATGTACGAACTTGGCAACTGCAAACATCGGGAAACACCAAACCGCAGCTATTTTTGCAGACGGCTACAGGTTTGAATAGGAAGCCCCGCAGTCCCAAAGAGTTGCTGGATGCTGGTAGGAGACGGCTGATTTTGTTTTTGAGTGATTGCACCTCTAGAGCATGGAGATCGGGCGAGATTTTCAAACTGCTGGAATTGTGGTCGCGGGAAAATCCGGTAACGATCGCGCAATTACTCCCAGAACGCCATTGGGATCGAAGTGCCTTGCGTTCGGGCAGTCTGGTGGCCTTGCGATCGCAATTATCTGGAGCATTGAGTCGAGAATGGGTTGCAGAAGGACTCTCCCCTCGGCGAAGGCAACGCTTGCGTGGTGGTCTAAAGTTGCCAGTTGTGACCATTCAGCCGCAGCCATTGGGCTGGTGGGCGCGAGCAACGGCTGCTGTGGGCGAGCAACAGACAACGGGGATTGTGTTGAGAGCAGATGCATTTCAGCTAGATAAACCTGCGGATGCGATGACAGAAACGCTGACGGCAAAGCAGTTAGTGGAAAGATTTCGGGGAACAGCTTCTGAGAAAGCACAAGAACTAGCGGATATGATGGCGGTGCTGCCAGTAAATTGGTCGGTGCTGCGACTGATCCAGAAAAATTTGGTACGGAAATCAGCAGATGCCCTTCAGGAAACTGCGGCACTCTACTTGGCGGAGATTTTTCTCAGTGGATTGCTCCGCCCTGTGTCGATAGCAGCAGAGCCAGACCAAAAACTTTCCACGACGCAGCAGTATGATTTTGTAGAAGGAGTGCGAAATGTATTGTTAGGTGCGATTCCGATTTCAGAGGCGCGGGAAGTGGGAGAAGAAATTGCGACAACAATTTTCAAGCAGTTGCCCGCAGAAGTACAAGACCGAGTGAATGCAGATATTACAAGGCGATGGGGTGAATCTCTGAGCTATTTTGAGGCATTTTTAATGCCAGATTTGCCCTGGGGCGAGGATGCCGCAGCGGAGATGCTGTCATTTGCACAGGTGACAGGGAATGTATTGAGACGATGGGGTGGGAAATATGCGGAATTGGCGGCAGAGCTAGAACAGAAACGTACTCCACCAGAGCCTGTAGTAATCAAAAACCGAATTAAAGACTATTTTATTAGTTGAGGACGAACAAAAGGTAATCGAAGACATAAGAGAGGTTTTATTATCCCAATATGGCATTACTGTTAGAGGTACTGATGATGTAAACAAGGTCATTGAACAGGCAGAATCAAGCGAAATCGATTTGATTTTAATTAATAGTATCTTACCTGGAAGTAGATATAACTGAACTTCCCCCATACATATATACCATAATAGCCCAAAACCCTTATCCATCAATGGATGTACCCCCTTAACTTTT
>NZ_JADEXI010000626.1:0-2613 GCF_015207185.1 Microcystis sp. LEGE 08355
TGTACAAGTAGTCGGTAACTATGCTTATGTAGCTGATGATACGTCAGGACTGCAAATAATCGACATCAGCAACCCGACAACCCCCACTCTCAAGGGTAATTATGATACTTCTGGCAATGCTAGGGATGTACAAATAGTCGGTAACTACGCTTATGTAGCTGATGATACGTCAGGACTGCAAATCATCGACATCAGCAACCCGACCACCCCCACTCTCAAGGGTAATTATGATACTTCTGGCAATGCTAGGGATGTACAAATAGTGGGGAACTATGCTTATGTAGCTGATGGCAGTTCAGGACTGCAAATCATCGACATCAGCAACCCGACCACCCCCACTCTCAAGGGCAATTATAACACTTCTGGCACTGCTTGGGATGTACAAATAGTGGGGAACTATGCTTATGTGGCTGATGGCAGTTCAGGACTGCAAATCATCGACATCAGCAACCCGACCACCCCCACTCTCAAGGGCAGTTATAATACTTCTGGCAGTGCTTATGATGTACAAATAGTGGGGAACTATGCTTATGTAGCTGATGGTAGTTCAGGACTGCAAATCATCGACATCAGCAACCCGACAACCCCCACTCTCAAGGGTAATTATAATACTTCTGGCAGTGCTTGGGATGTACAAATAGTGGGGAACTATGCTTATGTAGCTGATGGCAGTTCAGGACTGCAAATCATCGACATCAGCAACCCGACAACCCCCACTCTCAAGGGTAATTATGATACTTCTGGCAGTGCTTATGATGTACAAATAGTCGGTAACTATGCTTATGTAGCTGATGGCAGTTCAGGACTGCAAATCATCGATGTGAGTGAGTTTACCAGTCCACAAACTGTTACTCTTTCTATTTCTCCCAGCAGTGTTGATGAAGACGGGACAGCTAATATGTCCTACTCCTTCACCCGTACCGGTGTAACCACTAATCCTTTAACCGTCAACTATACAGTCGGGGGGACAGCGACATTTAGCACAGATTACAGCCAAACTGGTGCAGCCAGTTATACAACAACCACAGGGACAGTGACTTTCGCCGCTAATTCTACCACTGCTACCGTAACAATTGATCCGACTGCTGATACTACAGTTGAAGACGACGAAACCGTCAGCTTAACTCTTGCTTCTGGGACTGGTTATACAGTAGGTACGACCACCGCAGTTACTGGAACAATTACCAATGATGATGCTAGTGTCACTCTTGCGGTTTCTCCCAGTAGTGTTACCGAACACGGGACAACCAACTTGATTTACACCTTCACTCGTAGCGGTTCCACAACGAATGCTTTGACAGCCAATTATACAGTCGGGGGGACAGCTACTTTTAGTACAGATTACACCCAAACCGGTGCAGCAACTTTCACCAGTGCAACAGGGACAGTGACTTTCGCTGCTGGTTCATCGACTGCGACTGTAACCGTTGACCCCACTCCTGATACAACAGTTGAAAGTGACGAAACCGTTGCTTTAACTCTTGCTTCGGGTACGGGTTATGCAGTAGGTACGACTACCGCAGTTACGGGAACAATTACTACCCTAGCATTAGTAGGAGAATGGGATAATTTAAACAGTGTCGATGCTGTAGCAGTAGTCGGTAACTATGCTTATGTATTGGGGGATAAACTGGGGATTATTGATATTAGTAACCCCAGTAACCCGACTTTTAAGGAAAGTTATAATTTTGGTGGTGAAGATATACAAATAGTCGGCAACTATGCTTATGTAGCTGCTGGTGGTTCAGGACTGCAAATCATCGACATCAGCAACCCAGCCGCTCCCACCCTTGTGGGTAATTATTATCGCGGCTGGGCTTATGATGTACAAGTAGTCGGTAACTATGCATATCTAGCTAATAATAGGAGTTCGCTGGGAATCATCGACATCAGCGACCCGACAAATCCCACCCTTAAAGGCGAATCTTTTTATGGGTCTTGGTGGACAGGGGTAGGGTTCGGTTATCCCGGCAGTGATATACAAGTAGTCGGCAACTATGCTTATATTGTCAGTAGCGGAGAGGTATTCATTACTTTTCCTTTTCCAGACTATGAGGGTGGGAGTGCTAGTTCGTTTCCTGGACGACTGGACATCATCGACATCAGCAACCCGACAAACCCCAATTACAAGGGTGGTGTTGATCTCGATGATTTTGATACTTTTGATGTAGTGGCTAATGGTGTACAAGTAGTCGGCAACTATGCTTATGTTGTAGGAAATTCGGAACTGGACATTATTAATATTAGTAACCCCAGTAACCCGACTCTTGGGGCAAATTATGGTTTTCCGGGTAACGATATACAAATAGTCGGTAACTATGCTTATATCGCAGCTTATATCGCAGGAGGACTGCAAATCATCGACATCAGCAACCCGACAAATCCTATTCTCAAGGGTACTTCTTCTTATGGTGGCGCAGATGATGTAGAAATAGTCGGTAACTATGCATATCTTGCTGATTATTGGTCAGGACTGCAAATCATCAACATCAGCAACCCGACAAATCCCACTCTCAAGGGTAATTATGATACTTCTGGCGATGCTTTAGGTGTACAAGTAGTCGGTAACTATGCATATCTAGCTAATAGTAGTTCAGGACTGCAAATCATCGA
>NZ_JADEXI010000627.1:0-2604 GCF_015207185.1 Microcystis sp. LEGE 08355
CCTTTGCCCTTTGCCCTTTGCCCTTTGCCCTTTGCTCTTTGCCCTTTGCCCTTTGCCCTTTGCCTTTTGCCTTTTGCCGACCGGCTCCTGATATCTGCGATAAGCTGAAAAAAACAAGGCTATAGCTTGTCAACTATTGACGATTTTCTGCTGACGATTTTCGGGATATTTATATGCAATTCGTCGATTTTCTGGCTCTCATTCATCCTGTCCTAGCGATAGTGGTCGTTTTCCCTATTATCGGCCTCGTAGTTAACTTTGCTTGGCAAACCCGTCAACGTCGCTTAGAAACCGCTGCGGGAAATAAAAGTAAAATTCCGCCAGTGGTCGGGCCGGAACATCTACGCCTAGGCCGCTGGTTAACGGCTACAGTGCTAGGGGTTAACCTGTTAGCACTAGCTTACTCGGTCGTTTACGGTTTTAATGGTTTTGTCGATAAACAAAAACACGGAAAATTAGACTCCTTTCAGGTCATTTTTGTGATTTTGATGTTTTTTGTCACCATTGCCTCTTTGGTCTGTCTCTACCGCGCTAGACAAGCTCTCTGGCGCGGAATTTTTGCCACCTTGACTGGCATGGGTTTAATTATTATCGGTTCTCAGGATGGGGTCTGGCGACTCTCGGCCCAATGGTACTGGTCTCACTACTATATCGGTATGGCGGCATCAATACTGATGATTTTCTCTCTGGCAATTGTCGAAGATATCTATAAAGACCGTTCCCATCGTTGGCGCATCGCCCATACAATTCTCAATTGTATCGCTCTGGCTCTCTTTCTGGGACAAGCCATGACCGGTTCGAGGGATTTACTGGAAATTCCCCTCAGTTGGCAAAAACCGGCAATTTATCGCTGTGATTTCACCAATAAAACCTGTCCTGAACCGAAATCCTCAACCCCCCTCATCAACCCGATAAGTTAAACTTTTTTAGGGACTGGGAGAGGGTGAAGCAGTTGCGAAATTAATCACACTCAGATTTATCAGGATCGGTATCGATGGGTTCCTCACACCAATTGTCAATACCACCAAGCTGGGGAAATGGGGGTTTCAGGTCTAAGATTAAGTCATCCCATGTTACCCCTTGGGTCACAGCTACAGCACCGCTTGAGGTACAGCCTGAAATTTTGCCCCAATCTTTACCCCAGGCAGCACCGGTGAAACCAGTACCAGTTTTACCGAGGGAATAGTTAGGAGCAAAGATAAACGCTTGTAGTGTTTGGTTTCCTGTCAGACAAATGGAACCTGATTTATTATAGGCATAAATCTGTAGATTGCCCAATTTACAGCTAGGCTCCATAGCACAATTATGTTCGATGGCACCCTTAATATCACCTTTAACATAAAAAACTACCCGTTTCCCCGGAGTAATGGTAATCTTCTCGTCTGTCAAGTCGATCTTATTAACGGTATATTCGTACACTTCTTTACCGTCAATCGTGCGGGTAGAATCGGTGTCTCTGGGAAAAGTTCTCTGAGCAAGCGGAAGAATATCGGTAAGTTCCAGGTCTTTCTGACCAGAGGGAAGGTCAGTGGGAATCGGTGGTAAATCGGGGAAAAACACACCGACAAATCGTGCTCTGTAGGGGGGACTGGGTTCAGGTGTGGGCTGTTGAATCTTAGTGTGGTTAATATTGCATTCTGGACTCTTCACATCCTCCACCACATCCCCTTGAAATTTAGCACCATCGTCCGCCGTTCCCTCACTTATCCATAAAGCTGGGACCGTGTTGCGGTTAAATGCGGGGGTAGGGGCATTAAGAATAGGGATAGTTACCACCACGCGGTTACGGGAGGCGGCATTATCGTCACTATCTATATCGGGAAGAGTCTTAGTTAGGTCTTTTGCGGCACTGGTGCGAGAACGTCCTTCGAGGGTGAGAACTCCCCGGCTGGACACAGAATTATAATCATATCTAACCACACGATAATAACGATTATTATCGAGCTTAACCCAATTACTACTAGCCAACTTTTTTAATTCATCGATTTTTTTCTTCAAGGTAGCAGCATCGTTGGGATTACTACAGGAGGGGGCGGCATCGACTAATTTTTTTAACTGTTTCTGTAAATTGGTGGGATTAGTAACCACATCATATTCGGCGTTCTGCCAACAATCGCCAGAAGCACAATGACTATTAACCGTCGCCATAACTCGAACGCTATTGAGTAGATCCTGCACGCGAGCCACTCCAACTTCGGAACTTCTTAAAGCATCAGCCCGGACTTTTTGGGCAATTACTTTCGATTGGTCCCCTTGGGCGCGCATTATCATAGTTATTCCTGTCACCATGAGGATGAGTCCAATTAACACGGCAAGAGGCAAGGCAAACCCCTTTTCCTTATTAGCCATCAGGTGAAGGCATAAACGATTGTTCATAAGCCAGTCCATCTAAGAATGGTTACTTTTATTACAATAATATCAATTTTTGGTCAAGTGAAAACTGTGAGAATACAGGAATAGCACTGTGAGTGAAATCACAGACCAAGGCCAGTTGATAGGATAATCAGCCAGTAATTTTTCGATAAGTATGTAGGCGTTAAAAATTATTATCAGACATCCCCCTTATCAAGGGGGGCAGGGGGGATCGGCACCCCCCTTATCAAG
>NZ_JADEXI010000628.1:0-2599 GCF_015207185.1 Microcystis sp. LEGE 08355
CCTTGATAAGGGGGGTGCCGATCCCCCCTTAGTCCCCCCTTTAATCCCCCCTTAATAAGGGGGGCATCTGATGATTTTTAACGCCTACCTACTTAGGTGATTATTTATTATGACTATGTCGAGAGAGGAACAATTAAAGCTCCTTGGTCAGATGAAAGATTCTGATATAGATTATTCAGATATAGCTGCTACTGATGCCGAATTTTGGCAAGAAGCTACTGTAGAAGCTGCCCGTTGGATGGTATCGAGGGAAACGCCCATCGCCAGTAGGGGCAATTCATGAATTGCCCCTACTTCGTACCTCCCAACTGGGTTTTAAGTTTTATGATGCCTTACATCTGGCTTTTGCGGAAGCGGGGGGCGCTGATATTTTCCTGACCACCGATGACAGGCTGCTGCGAAAAGCTCAACAATATAGAGATTCAATTAACGTAACGGTAGAGAATCCCGTGATTTGGTTGATGGCGACTTTACAGGAGGATGGCAATGAAATTAGCTGAACTGAGAAAACAAGGATATCAAGCTTTAGTTGACTCTTTAGGGGTGGTGGGAATGCTCCGCTTCCTGCAACAATTGGAAGTCGGCCATGGAGATTACACCGCCGAGCGACATCAGTGGTTAGATGAACTGACCCTCGCCGATTTTCAGAGCTACGTTCAACAAAAGAAAAGTATCAATGGTGGGGAGTTAGGGAGTTAGAAGGCAATAACTGGCTCTTCTGGTTTCTGTGTGGAAACGAGGTCTATACTGATAGAATATCCGCCAAATAGTGCTGAAAGTCTTGCCCGATCAGCATTTCACGATTCCATAGGCAAAAATTATCAGACAAAATCGAGAAGAGCCATTAATTCTGTCGGGGTACTTAGAAAGGAATATCGTCTAAATTTTCCTCCACCGATGTGTCAGAAGGTTGCCAAGCGGAAGGATTAGAAAGTTCATAGGATGCGTCGTATTCAAAATCCCCGGTGGAGACAGGTGCGACGGGTTTTTCCACCGGGGTTTTATTCGATTTGTGGGTATTGATTGGCACGACTTTTTCTGGAGTCGGGGCTGCCATTTCCCCGCTACTCATGCTGCCGTCAAGATGATAGAGATGACTAATGACTAATTCGGCCCGTTTTTCCTTAAAACCTTCGGGACGATCGATCATCTGCATGGAGAGACGACCTTCCAAAATTACCTGATCACCTTCATTATAGTTCTGAGCGACTTCTGAGGCTAAATTTCCCCAAGCTACGGCCCTTAAATTAGCTGGAGTTGCCTCGGCACGATTGGGAGAAAACTCGACTAACATTTGAGCGTAGGGAGTTTGATTATCTTGGGTATAACGTAATTCGGGACGACGGACAATTTTAGCCATTAAAATGCAACTGTTCATGGTCGAAAATCAGTCTGAATTTTTCTAATAAGTGGGTGGGTGGAATTAAATATAAGATGAACGTAGGTTGGGTTGAAGCATGAAACCCAACGCCCGCATGGGTTACGCTACCGCTAACCCATCCTACAAATAATTGTGCCTTCCTACTTAGCACCATTGTACTGAAAAAGTACAATGATCACCACTGTGGAGGTTAGGGAATTTTATGGGACTCTGGTTAAGAAAAAATCTCTTTAACACTTGGTACAACGTCATCTTAACCCTTGCGGGTCTATTTCTCAGCCTCTGGGGGGGCTTAAGTTTCCTTGATTGGGCGATAACTCAGGCAAAATGGGCTGTAGTGACGGAAAATCTCGGTTTATTTGTGGTCGGTCGTTATCCAGAACAGTCAATATGGCGAATTTGGCTGATTTTAACGATAATTGCGGCTTTATCGCTGTTTTCTTGGCAATTAAACCGGGGTCGCTTCCCCGATTGTCCCGCTTTTCTGCAACGCTGGTGGGGATTGATTTGGTTATTGACTTTACCTTTAATTGCTTGGTTACTATTGGGAGGATTATTTTTAAAGGCAATTCCCCTCGATGATCTCAGTGGTTTAATCTTAACTTTATTAGTAGCGATCGCCAGTATGATTTTATCTTTTCCCTTGGGAGTATTATTGGCCCTGGGGAGACAGAGTGAATTACCGGCAATTCGTTGGCTATCTATTGGCTATATCGAATTATTGCGCGGTTTACCTTTGTTGGGAATTTTATTCATGGCCCAGGTGATGTTACCCTTAATTTTACCCGCCGGGACGAGACCAGAACGAGTGATCAGAGCGATCGCTGGATTTACCCTTTTTGCGGCAGCCTATCTGGCCGAAAATGTCCGCGGTGGTTTACAAGCGATTCCCAAGGGTCAAGTTGAAGCGGCCAAAGCCTTGGGTTTAAAACCGATTTTCGTTTTATTATTGATCGTTCTACCCCAAGCTTTAAAAGCGGTCATTCCCGCTATTGTTGGTCAATTTATCAGTTTATTTAAGGATACTTCTCTACTGGCGATCGTGGGACTGGTGGATCTCTTGGGTATGGCAGGATCGGTTTTAGCTAATCCGAAATTTATCGGCGATTATCCAGAGGTTTATCTATTTTTGGCGTTTATTTACTGGATTTTCTGTTATTCTATGTCCCTAGCCAGTCGTAGGTTAGAACAGCGTTGATTGGGGTGTGGGGTGTGGGG
>NZ_JADEXI010000629.1:0-2594 GCF_015207185.1 Microcystis sp. LEGE 08355
CTTATCAAGGGGGGATTTAGGGGGGATTTATCTTCAATTTAATTAAAACCACTTACTTAACCAGCAAAAAGCTCCCCACTTCTGTCCACTGAATTTTTAACTTTTTACCTGAAAAAAATATGTATTTGTTAATTCCAGCAGCGGGAATGGGTAAACGGATGGGCAGCGATCGCAATAAGTTACTGCTCACCCTGCACGGAAAACCGCTCCTCGCTTGGACTTTGCTGGCTGCCATGCAATCCAGGGCAATTATCTGGATTGGCATCATGGCACAACCGGAAGACTTTGCGGAGATCCGAGCAATTATCACCGCCATAAATGCCCTTAAACCCGTGCAAATCATCCAAGGAGGCGAAACCAGACAAAAATCGGTTTACAATGGCTTACAAGCCCTACCAGAGGGGGCTGAGACGGTTTTAATTCACGATGGGGCGCGCTGTTTAGCCACTCCCGAATTATTTGATCGCTGTGCCGCCGCTTTAGCCACTTGTCAGGGTTTCATTGCGGCCATTCCGGTGAAAGATACGATTAAAATTGTCGATAGCAACGGCTGGATTGAGGATACACCCGATCGCTCGCGGTTGTGGGCGGCCCAAACGCCCCAGGGTTTTCAGGTAAAATTATTAAAAGAATGTCACGAACAGGGCCGAAAATTAGCTTGGGAAGTCACCGACGATGCCGCCTTATTAGAAAAATGTGGTTTTCCCGTCAAAATTGTCGTCGGTGAAGAAACCAACTTAAAAATTACTACTCCGGGGGATCTGGCAATTGCCGAATATATTTTAAGTCAACGTTTATAATTTTTCATCTACTTTAACGCCGTCCCGTTTAATAATACGAGCGGGAATACCCACCACCACACAATTAGCTGGAACATCCTTGACTACCACTGAATTTGCGCCCACGGTGACATTATCGCCGATGGTAATATTTCCCAAGACTTTAGCGCCGGCGGTAATCCTGACATTATTGCCAATTTTGGGGCGACCGCTTTTATCTTTATAGCCAATTGTTACCTGTTGATTAATCCAACAGTTATCGCCCAAATCCGCCATAACAATCGTACTAAAACCGTGTTGAATAAATAATCCTTTGCCAATCGAACAGGAAGAATCTAGAAATAAGTAGGAACTTTCTCGATAGAAAAACCTAAGAATATACATAAAAAAGCGGCTGAATGAACCACCTTGAAAAAGACGACAATAATATAAATTCCTAAATTCTTTTGCCTCCAGACACAGAGCTAATAATTGTAACCAATCTGCTCTTTTTTCCCGGCCTAATAACTCTACCCAACGCCGCACATCACCTAAGATAAGTTCTCGATTATTAGCTACCTGAAAAGCAATGATTAAGGGTGAGAGCAAAACAATACCCGCATAGAAAAATAATTTTCGGAAGAAACTTTTCATCGTTGGTCTAAAATAAGTGACAATAGACTTGCTTTTTGTTGCTATTAATTATAGTAGTATTGTAGCGAATAGTTCAACCTTCGCCCGTTTATTGGACTCCAACGATGTCAACTACCCTACAGTTCCTTCCCGAAGTATCCGTGATCGTGCCAATTTATAACGGGGAGAAAGATCTACCCCCTCTCATTGATTGTTTAGCCAAACAGACCTATCCCCGTCAATTAGTTGAATATATTTTAGTTGATAATAATAGTAGCGATCGCACAGCAGAATTATTAGGGAAGGCAGCAGAAGAACACCGGGGACTGAACCTGATCATTTTAAGCGAAAATCAGATACAAAGCTCCTACGCTGCTCGTAACAAAGGGATCAAAAGCGCTCGTTATCCTTTTCTGGCCTTCACCGATGCCGATTGTCGTCCCGCACCGCAATGGTTGACAGAATTGATCCAACCCTTTAAAGATACTAGGATCGGTCTGGTAGCGGGTGAAATTGCCGCCTTAACTGGTTCCACTTGGTTGGAAAAGTATGCGGAACGTCGTCACTTTATGTCACCAAAATTTCTTTTAGAACATTCTTTTTGTCCCTACGGTCAAACTGCTAACCTCGCTATTCGTCGAGAAGCTGTTCAAAAAGTTGGTTTATTTCGTCCTTATTTAACTACTGGTGGTGATGCCGATATCTGTTGGCGTATTCAACAACAAACCGACTGGCAATTAACCTACGCACCAGAGGCAATTATTTACCATCGTCATCGTTCCACCCTAGAAGACTTAAGAAGTCAATTAAAACGTTATGGGCGCTCGAATCGCTATCTTCACGAATTGCACGGTGTCGAATTGATGCGACCTTTAACCAATCAAGAGTTATTTTTTACTCTCAGTCGTTGGTTATTAAAAGAGCTACCAAAAAATAGCCTCAAGTTACTGTTTGGTAAAGCAGATTTAGTAGATTTATTGGCTACTCCCCTCGATTTAATTGGGTTTCAGTCCCGCAGCCAAGGACAAGCCACGGCTAAATTACCCGAAAAAGCTAAAGAAATCGAATGGCTTTAATTCAGTTATCAGTTATCAGTTATCAGTTATCAGTTATCAGTTATCAGTTATCAGTTATCAGTTATCAGTTATCAGTTATCAGTTATCAGTTATCAGTTATCAGTTATCAGTTATCAGTTATCAGTTA
>NZ_JADEXI010000630.1:0-2592 GCF_015207185.1 Microcystis sp. LEGE 08355
CTCCAATGGTCGGCACTTTTTGAGGGAAAAAAAGTCTAAAAGCCTTATCCAACAAGGTTTTTAGATTTATTCAGCAAGCCCTAATTATAGTCATTTCAATTATTAAGATTGAATCGTATCAGACTTATCTGAAATGACTATCCCTTTTGAAGGACTAATCTTCTGATAAGAAGAGTCCAGGCGAAAAAAAGCCAAAAAGTAGCGGAATGTATAGCGCGCCACTACATCTCAGAAAAAACCTCTTACAATAGAGACAAAAGTGATCGGAGATCAATGGGGGTGAACGTCATGTTAGTGATTTTAACCGACGAACACATTCTCGATACGGGTTCTGTCTGTCAGGGCTGTCTTTTAGCCAACCAGCAGGGGCAACCCCGGTGGCGAGAGGGTAAACTAGGCTGTGGTCACTCCTTGGGTAAAGGAGGAAGCCAACAGCCCAATCTCTACGAGTGTCAGATGGGCTTTACAATTGCTAATATTGAAGGCTAATCGGACCTTTTAAATGCTCAACTTAGAGTTGAGTTAGGGGGATTTTCTTGGGACTCGGAGGAGAGAATCAAGGCTATTACTAATCCCCAATTCAGTTTAGATACAATGACAATAATGGCTGAGGGTTTCGTAGCATCGATCGTAGGCTTTTTGGGCTTGGGTTAAAACAGCGTCGGAAATTTCTATATCTAATTTTCTGGCTTGTTTAATAATTTTACCCGCTTTGATATTCTCGGAAGAATCTCCTATACCGCGGCTGCCAGTGGTTTTTAAAACTCGATATTCTTCAGAAAATCCCGTTTTAGTATCGAGATGACTTTGTAAACTATTAAAGACCAATTGACTTTGGTTTAATACCTGATCGTGGGTGATAAACAAACTCTTTTCTTTGCTGTTAATTAATCGAGCATAACTTTCTAAGGTGGCTAAACGACCGGTATAATAACCCAGGGCGTGCTGCTCGTTTTGATGGGGTTTAATATCTAGAATACTCGCTAAAGTGCGCTTCGGTTCTCGTAGTAAAAATATGGTTTTAACCGCATCAGATTGCAAAAAACTATGGTCTAAAAACTTCTGATCGTGAAGAACTTTATCTAAAATATATTTATGATTCATGTTGAAATCTTTCAAACGCCAGTAGAGTTGAAACATTAAAGTTTTAAAATCCTGTTCACTCTCATAAACCAGATGAGTTTCGCCAAAACCGATAATTTCAGGATTAGAATTGAGGATATGGGTCAATAAAGACGAACCCGATCGCATATGGCTAAGAATAAATAAAACCTGATAGGGTTGGGGACGAAAGAGGATTTTATAGGGGTCTTTGGGTATATCAATGCGTGCCTGAAAATACTTATAAGTTAAACGATGGGTTAAACCCTGCCAAGATTGGGGTAGGCGATCGAGGGCTATAGTCATAGGTTAATCAGGAATTGTGTCAACTTGTCGCGAAGATTCCCCTATAATGTATCCCATTTAAGACCCAAACAAAAGTGAGGTTTATACAAAATGGGATTGCCAAGTTGTTCGCTCTGGTTTTTTACGGCGCGAACCGATGTCTGGTTTATGATGAACACTATTCCCCATCTAGTCAAAATGAGTCAGTTTCCCTTCGATGAAAAGGTACTCGCTATTGACACGGCCCCTTTAAGCGGGGAAAAGGTTAATCGCCCCGGACTGGGTACAATGGAGGAGTTAAGAGCCTGTGGTGAAAAATTAGTTAAAGATGGCATAATCGATCGCCTAGTGGATTTTAACTACGATCCCAGCTATCGTCAGCGCATCTATCAAAAGCATTTCGGCAGTCCCCTCCGTTCCACCCATAACTACAAAGGTTATCCGATTTTCGGCTCGATCTTCAAAATCGAGTCATGTCGCAGCGATTATATGGTCCATTATGACAGCGACATGATGCTCTACCAAGAACCGGATTACAGTTGGATCCGCGAAGGGATCGAGTTAATGGAAACCCATCCAGAAATGATGTTTGTGCGTCCTTTGTCCGGTCCGCCGCGGCCCGATGGTACGATTTATTCTCAGCATCCCTGCACGAAAAATCCCGACGGATTCTATCAATTTAAATTTTTTGGTAGTCGTGCCTATCTACTTAATTGTCGTCGCTACGATCGCCTTTTACCGATCACCCCCCTCTGGCGCTCTTATAAAAATACCTTTCTCGATCATTTACCCGATGGTTTAAAAGCTTGGGGCAATATTTTGACTGGGAAAGGAAAACTCGACTCTTGGGAAATTATGGTTTCTCGCTCCCTAGAACAAAGCAACTACTATCGCGCCACTCTCACCAATGCCAAGGGTTGGACTTTGCACCCCAACGAGCGCTCTGCCGCTTTTAGGCAAGCTTGGCCGACTATTATCGAAAAAATCGAAGCGGGTATTTACCCACCGCCCCAAGCTGGTTATTATGACCTGATTCCGGAATTATGGTATTAAAAGAGCGTTATTTCTCTAGATTTGAGGTGAGGTGGTACTTAGAGATTGCTGGTGAAGCGATCGCCGCTTAGATTTCATAGCACCAGCTAAGTAGGTGGGTGGAATTAAATATAAGATGAACGTAGGTTTGGTTGAAGCATGAAACCCAACGCC